>JBGQCE010000035.1:0-12232 GCA_041495185.1 Bradyrhizobium sp. | reverse complement strand
GCTCGACCACTTTCGGCTGATCGGCGATCTGGTCGACATTGATGCCCTGCGGCACCGCCTTCATGAATTCCGCGGTCGCGTTGGCAACGTCCTTGCCAAGCTCAAGAATGTTCGCGCCCTTGGCGGTGACCACGCCGATTCCGAGGGCGGGCTTGCCTGCCTGACGCACCACAAAGCTCGGCGGATCGACGAAACCGTGGGTGACGGTCGCGATGTCGCCAAGCCGGAATACGCGGCCATTGCTTTCGACCGGCGTTTCCGCCACCGCCTTGACCCCATCGAGCGCACCGGTGACGCGCAGCGGCACGCGCTGCGAAGAAGTCTCGACCGTGCCGGCCGGCACAACGTTGTTCTGCTTGGCGAGCGAATCGAACAGCGCCTGCGGCGTAATCCCGAGCGTCGCCAGCTTGGCATGCGAGAACTCGACGTAGATCTTCTCATCCTGGGCGCCGTAGAGATCGACTTTTGTCACTCCCGGTACCTTCAACAGCCGCTGGCGCACGCCTTCGGCGGCCTTTTTCAATTGCGCGTAGTCGGCGCCGTCGCTGGTCATCATATAGAGAATGGAATCGACGTCCGAGAATTCGTCGTTGACGACAGGCCCGAGCAGACCCGCCGGAAGCTGGCCCTGCACGTCGGCCAGCTTCTTGCGCAGCATATAAAACAGATACGGCACGTCCTTCGGCGGCGTCGAATCCCTGAACGTGACCTGCATCGCCGTGAACGACGGCTTCGAATAGGTCTGCACCTTCTCGAAATAGGGCAGTTCCTGAAGCTTCTTCTCGATGGGGTCTGCGACCTGGGTCTGCATTTCGGCAGCGGTAGCTCCCGGCCAGATCGCCGAGACGTTCACCACCTTGACGGTAAAGAAAGGATCTTCCGCGCGGCCGAGCCGCTCGTAGGAGAAGAAGCCGGCGGCGCCGAGCGCGATGACGAGGAACAGAATGAGTGCGGGATGGCTGACCGCCCAGCCCGAGAGATTGAAGCGTTTCATCGCACTCTCCAGCCTAGAACGACAACGACGAGACGACCCTGACCTTCTGGGCCGGATCGAGCTTTTGCACACCAAGCACGACGACCTTCGTGCCCTCATCGACGCCGCCAGTGATGACGACGTCATTGGTCTCGTAGGATCTCACAGTGACCGGCTTCGCCGTCACTTCGCCTGACGCATCGACGACATAGAGCGAGGGATCGCCGCCCGCGCTGAACAGCGCCGACAATGGCAGCCGCGCAACGCGTTCCGTCGCCGCATCCGCAAGCGTCAGCGTCGCGGTCATGCCGAGCGAGACGGCCTCACTGGCCTCTGGCAGCGAAAATTTCGCCAGATAGGTTCGCGTCGCCGGATCGGCCGATGGCGCGATCTCGCGCAGCTTCGCGGCGTATTTCCTGTCAGGCTCGGACCACAGGCTCACGCTGGCGACGCCATCCTTGGCGCGGCCCACCAGCGTTTCCGGGATCGCGACCACGGCTTCCTTTTCCGCAAAGCGCGCGACACGGACCGCAGTCTGCCCGGACGCCACGACCTGTCCGGCGTCGATCAGGGTCGCGGTGACGACGCCGCGGGTGTCGGCGACGAGGGTTGCGTAGGAAAGAGAGTTCTTGGTCAGCTCGACCGAGCGCTCGGCGCGGTTGAGCCGCGCGCGCGCTTCATCGGCGGCGGCTCTGGCCTGATCCATTTGGGCGTCGGTGGTCCACCCCTTGACGCGCAGATCCTTTGCGCGTTGTTCGGCGGCGGCGGCCTGCGCCTCTACCCCGGTGGCCGCACGGAATTCCGCATCGGCCTGCTCGGCCTGCAGCTTCAGATCGACTTCATCGAGGGTGGCCAGCGGCTGGCCGACGTCGACGGTCTGACCGACTTCGACCAAGCGTTTTGCCACTTTGCCGGGCACCCGAAAGCCCATGTCGGTTTCGATCCGAGGGCGGATGGTGCCGACGAAACTGCGCTCCGGCGATTCCGCCTCATAATGTACCGTTGCCACCAGCACGGGCCGCGACGGCACGGCCCTTTCGGCGACCTTGTCGTTGCAGCCGGTCAGCGCGATCGCCAGCAGCGCCAGCGATAGACCAGCTAACAGCCTGGAATAGCTTGCTAAAACTGAACGAACGAACATGGCGACTTCCCTCGACATAACGTAGAGAGGAGTGTCGATTGTTTATTGATGATTGTCAATATTCGTCAGTGATCATGATTTCGTGAAGGGTCTGGCCGGCTACGGGCCGCGAATTCCTCAAGTGGGTCCCACATCTGCTCGAAATCTGCATAAAAATCCGCAAATCCTGAACATCCCGGACAAACGCCCTGCCAATCGGCCGGGCATCGTCGGGCCATGGCGAAGATCATCAACATCCAACTCCGGCGACCGCGGCTGCCACGGCGGCTGCTGAACGACGGCTGGTGGCTGCAATCGCCGCCCGTTCGTCCCTCCGTCATCGCCTTCCCAAAACGCAATCCGCCGAAGCCCCGGACCAGGCCCAGCCATCTCACCCTCGTCCATTCCGGAAAATGAAATCATGTCAATCGCGACCGCATCCGATTTCGAAATTGCTCCCGCGCGCCCACTGTCGATGCCGCTCGTATCCGCCGCCGCATGCGTCGCGCTGGCCGACTGGCTGTTCTATGGCTGGCAGATAGGCATCTCGCTCGCGCTGTTTTTTGGTGTGCTCGGCGTGATCGCCGTCGTCAGCAATCGCGTGCGCGCGACGCGCACAGCTCAAATCGTCATGACCGCCGTCTTCGCCGCCGGCCTGCTGGCCCTGGTCGAGGACGTCAACTTCCTCTCGGTGATCGTGGGCGCGCTGGCAACGGCGCTGTTCGTCATCGTCATGACGGCTCGCGAAGCTTCCTCCTGGCAACGCGACCTTTTCGAAGCCGTGACGATACCCTTCCGCGGTCCATTTCAATTGATCGGCGACCTATTCGGCACGCTCCGGAACATGAAAAAATGGACTCCGGAATGGCTGGGTTCTCTTGTTGCCTGGATCGTTCCGCTAAGCGTCTTCGCGGTCTTCCTGGCCCTGTTTTCGTCGGCAAATCCGTTGATCGAAAATCGGCTGATGCAGATCGACCTCCGCGCTCTCTTCAACCTTCTCGATCCCTGGCGAATCTGGTTCTGGGCCTTGGTCGCTTGCGCCATCTGGCCTTTGCTTCGGCAGCGCATTCGGCGCAAGCCGGCTCCGAAACTCGAACCCCGCAGCGCCATCTCCACCGAGTCCTCCGGCCTGGACTATTTTCTTGGTGAGCAGGCGGTATCGCGCTCACTGATCTTGTTCAACGTGCTGTTCGCTCTTCAGAGCGGGCTCGATCTGGCCTATCTCTGGGGCGGCGCGAACTTACCCGATGGCATGACCCACGCCGAATATGCCCATCGTGGCGCCTACCCGCTGATCGCAACCGCGCTGCTCGCCGCAGGTTCTGTCCTCGTCGCGATGCGCCCGGGTGGACCTGCGGAGCAGTCCAGGCTGATCCGCCCGTTGGTGCTGATCTGGATCGGACAGAATATCCTGCTCGTCATCTCGTCGATCTTCCGGCTCGATCTCTATATCGCCGCCTACTCGCTCACCTATCTCAGGCTCGCGGCATTCATCTGGATGGGGCTTGTGGCCGCTGGGCTGCTATTGATCCTCGTCCAGATCATCCTGACGAAGTCCAATTCCTGGCTGGTCTCCGCCAACGCCGCGACGCTGGCGCTCGTCCTTTACGGATGTTGCTTCATCAACGCACCGAGGCTCGTAGCTTCCTACAATTTAGAGCACTGCCGGGAAGTCGGCGGGACGGGACCAAATCTCGATCTGAAATATCTTTCGTCACTTGGCCCGCAAGCCCTACCTGCTGTTGCGGCTCATGTGAAAAACGTGCCGGCGCTTTGGTCGATCGCCTGGGACCTTTGGCACGATCATCAAACGGGAATGCGCCCCGGAAACTGGCGCGCCTGGGGTTTTCGGGCATGGCGCCTGGAGCGATATTTGGCTAACAATCCCGACACACCGCCGAGTCCCTCGGAAAGCGGCAAAGGCTAACGAACGTGACTCATTCCATTCTCGTGGTCGATGACGACCCGCATATCCGTGACGTCGTGCGCTTCGCGTTCGAGAAGACGGGGATGACAATTTCGATCGCGCAGGACGGCAAGGAGGCGCTGCGCCAGTTCGATCGTAACGTCCACGACCTCATCGTTCTCGACATCGGCATGCCGGAGATGGATGGTCTGGAAGTCTGCCGGCAGATCAGAAAGACCTCCGATACGCCGATCCTGTTTCTGTCGGCCCGCGACGAGGAGATCGATCGCATCCTTGGCCTCGAAATCGGCGGCGACGACTACGTGACAAAACCGTTCAGTCCGCGCGAGCTGGTCGCACGGGTGAATGCGATTCTCCGGCGGGCGCGAAATACGCCCGCGCCGGCTGCGCCGAAGGTCATGAGCCATGGCAGGCTCGCGATCGATCCGGACGCGCGCACGGCAAGCTTTCTTGACGCGCCGGTTTCGCTGACGGCGCTCGAATTCGACATCCTGCGTACGCTTGTGGCGCGGCCGGGATTCGTGTTCACGCGCGAGCTGATCCTCGAGGCCGCCTATGCCGGCAATATTCATGTCGCCGACCGCACCATCGACAGCCACGTCAGGAATATCCGCGCAAAGATGGCGGTCGCCGGTTGCGAGTCTGTCATCGAGACCGTCCATGGCGTCGGCTTCAAATTGGGACGCTGCGAGGCATCACGTTGATTGACGCCTCCAGACCGGCCTCCGCCCCGCGTCAGAAATGGCGGCCAAGTCTCAGCCTGGTCGTTTTTCTCGTTCTTGCCAGCGTGCTTTTATTGCCGCTCTTCAGTCTCTATTTTCTCAAGGTCTATCAAAATCAGCTGATCCGGCAGACCGAGGCTGAACTGATCGCGCAGAGCGCGGCGCTTGCCGCGGTCTTTCACCGTGAGATCGAAACCGGGATTCCGCGAGACGTCGCGCTCGGCACCAGGATTCCGCTTGCCGCTCAAAAGCCTTCAAGCGAGCGGTATCAGCCGATCTGGCCGAAGCTGGAACTCGCGAACGAAAGCGTGCTGCCGCCGAGGGCGGAGGCTCATACTCCATCCACGCCAGCCGATGCCGCCTTCGTCGCTCTCGGCGCGCGCATGACGCCCGATCTCGCCGCGACGCAAAATGTAACTCTCGCCGGGTTTCGGCTGCTTGACCCCAACGGCATCGTCATCGCCGGCCGCGAAGAAGTCGGGCTATCCCTCGCGCATCTCGAAGAAGTTGCCGAGGCGCTGCAGGGACGCTTCAGCGGCGTCCTGCGCGTCCGCATCTCCAAGCACGACCAACCGTCGCTCTATTCCATGAGCAGGGGTACTGGCATGCGCGTCTTCACGGCGATGCCGGTTATCGTCCGCGATCAGGTTGCCGGTGTCGTCTATGCCTCGCGCACACCCAGTAACGTTTTCAAATACCTTTTTGAACTGCGGGGAAAAGTCATCCCCGCCGCCCTTTCCATGATCGTGCCGACGCTGCTGATCGGTTTCCTGTTTCACCGCACGATCACCGAGCCGATGCGCGAATTGATCGAGCGCACCGACCTGGTCGGCAAAGGCGACCGAAATGCCCTGCACCCGCTCAAGCGCCACGGCACCAGCGAATTCGCCCGGCTGTCACAAAGCTTTCTCGAAATGGCGAGGCGGCTGAATACGCGCTCCAGCTTCATCTCGACCTTCGCCACCCATGTCTCCCATGAACTTAAATCGCCGCTGACCTCGATTCAGGGCGCCGCCGAACTGCTGCGCGAGGATGTCGACGCGCCTGACATGGACGACGACGACAGGCGCAAGTTCCTCGATAACATCATCGCGGACACCGGCCGCTTGACAAAAATCTCGGCCCGCTTGCGCGACCTGGCCCGCGCGGAAAATCCCGTTGCGGTCGGCGCCGCCAAATTGTCTGACACGCTAGCCGGTTTGCGCTCGGCATTCCCCGCGCTCGATATCCGCGCGAGCGGCGACCTCGACACGCCGATGCGCATATCCGGGGAAAATGCATCCATCATTCTTTCCAACCTTGCCGACAACGCGATGCGCCATGGCAGTTCGACGCTCGATTTATCCGCCATGCAGCAGGGAAATCTGCTGCAGGTGAAGATCATCGACAATGGCGAAGGCGTCTCGCCCAATAACAGGACGCAAATATTCGACAGCTTCTTCACGACGCGCCGCGAAAGCGGCGGCACCGGAATGGGCCTTGCCATCGTTCGCGCCATGCTTGACGCCCACAGCGGTTCGATCCGCCTGCTCGATACCCCCGGGCAAGGAACAGCCTTCGAGCTGACAATCCCCATCGCGGACGCAGTGCCGGGATGCTGAACGCAGCTTCAGACGGGCTGACACGGGAGCAAACTCTTGCAGGTACATTGATCGTCCGCGTCTGTCTGTGCCTGTCGATCATTATCTCCGGACTTGCCTTACGCGGATTCGGACACGGCCTCGGGCTACCGCCCGCGATCGTGAAATATGGCGGGTCCGTTCTATGGGGAACGATGGTCTTCTTCCTTGTAGCGATTGCCGCTCCGGGTCAGTCACGGCTGAGCATCGCGCTGATATCGGCCTCGATCGCCGTCTGCATGGAGCTGTTCCGGCTTGTTCATGCCCCCTGGCTCGACGCCTTTCGGTTGACGATTGCGGGGGCGCTGTTGCTCGGCCGAATCTTCTCGCCATGGAACATGCTCGCCTACGGCTTCGGAATCGTTTTCGGAATGCTGCTCGATCGCTTCGGCGTGCCGGTCTTCAGCAATACCAGGCCTGCAGTACGAGACGCCCCCTCATTCCGCGAGTTGAAACCGCTCAAAACGATGCAGCGCTTCCTCGATGCGGCGCTTCAAATCCTTGCGCGCGCCTCTCTGCGCGGCGTTGCCGACCCAGTTCCATTTCTGCATCAGCAATTTCCGGTTCTTGCGATCGGTCTTGAGATCGAGCGCGGCGACGATGTCCTCGCCGGCCAGAACCGGCAGCGCGAAATAGCCGAAGCGGCGCTTCTGCTTCGGCACATAGGCCTCGAAACGGTGCTCGTAGTCGAAGAAAAGATGCGTCCGCTTGCGCTGGATGATCAGAGGATCGAACGGCGAGAGGATGTGCACCAGCTCCAAGGCGCCCTCACCGGGGTTCTCCAGCGTCGCAGGTTCAGCCCAGTGCTCCGGCTTGCCCGCGCCTTCCAGCGCGACCGGCACTATTTCGTTGCGGCGGACTCTTGCCTCGATCAATTGCCGGACCTGCGCCTTGCTCGGCGCGTCGAGATGGCAGATCGAATCCAGGCTCACGACGCCTTGCGCGCGAAGGGCGCGATCAAGCAGATAGGCGGAAGCCTCCCTCGCTGAAGCGGGCTTCGGCGGCTTGTCCCAGCCGAAGTGGCGCGCCATCAGCTCATAGGTCTTGAGCATCCCGTTACGTTCCGAGATCGTGAGCACGCCGGTATAGAACGCCAGTTGCAGCGCGCGCTTCGACGGCTTGCGGCTCGCCCACAGATGCTCCTTTTCCGTCAGCACGTCGTCGTCGATGTCGCGGATCGTCAGCGCGCCGTCGCGCCGGATCAGCTTCAACACCTTGCGCAAATCCGCAGGCCTCACCGAAGAGAGCCATTTGTGGCCCTCGCGCCGGTGGCGCTTCATGGCGGGAATGAAGAAGCGCAGATCCTTGGCCGGCACATAGGACAACGCGTGGGTCCAGTATTCGAACACGCTTCTGTCGACGCTCTGGGCCTGACGCAGATCCGCGCGCCGGTATTCGGGAATGCGGGTCCACAGAATATGATGATGGCAGCGCTCGATGACGTTGATGGTGTCGATCTGCACATAGCCGAGATGTTCGACCGCAGCCGCCGTCGCCGCCGGCCCCTCGCCGAACGGCGCAGAGGTATCGAGCCGCTGGGCACGCAGCCAGATGCGCCTGGCGGCGGCCTTGGTCAGGGAAAAGGGGTTTTTCGCGCGGGACATCGCGCGGCAATGTAACCGGATTCGCTTGTTTCAAGAGACAGAAATATCGCCGGTATCCCTGATCCGAAGCTCGCACTTCCTTGCAGCATCTTGTTTTCTGCGAACTTCGGATTTGGTTACAAAACCGTGCTCACATGCGGACCACGATCTTGCCGCTCGCCTCGTTCGACTCCATCAGCCGGTGGGCTGCCTGGATGTCTTCGAAACGAAACACCTTGGCCGGCTTTGCCCGGTAGGCGCCGGATGCGACCCGATCGACGATGTCCTGAAACGGGATCTCCGAAAGCGGGAATTCCGCCGTTCCGGTGACGATGGCGCTGGCGAAGACGCTGAGCCTGGTGCCGCTCGGCATCTGAAACACGGGCTCCAGCGACAATGGCCCTCCTCCGCCGAGAAACCCGACAAGACATACTTCTCCGCCCCGCCGCAGCATCGCCAGGGAATCGAGGACCGTCGTGTTCCCGACGATGTCGAGCACGGCGTCGATCCCCTGCGGATGACGCTCGCGCACGCGTTTGGAGAGTTCCGGCGATTCAAGCAAGACTTCCTTCGCCCCCAGCGCTTCCAGCATCGGGGCGCGCTTCGCAATGCGCGTGGTAGCGATGACGCGGGCGCCGATGCCTGCAGCGATATTCACTGCCGCCTGACCGAGCGCCGATGTCGCACCGCGGATGAGAACAGTCAGTCCGGTCTTCACCGCCAATATGCCGCAAAGCGACGTCCAGGCGGTTGCGTAGGATTCCGGTATCGCCGCGAGATCTTCCCAGGGCAGATCGGTCTTGACGGCGGCTACATTGCTTGAGGGCACGCTGACCAGTTCGGCGTAGCTGCCATTAAAACCCCGTCCCATGCCGCCGACGATCGCCAGAACCTTCTGGCCCGGCGCGAAACGCCCGTCCGGGCCGGCCTTCACCACGCCGACGCATTCGATACCGCAGATTTCGGCAACGTCGCCCCACGCACCCTTGCGGAAATAGACCTCGGCGTGATTGAGGCCAAAGGCCTTCACTTCGATGATGACATGACCGGGTTTGGACTCGGGCTCGGGGCGCTCCTCAAGCGCCAACACCTCCGGTCCGCCGTATTGCTTGATGACGATTGCACGCATAGCGGAAGCTCCATGGTTGGTTGGACGGGCTCAACCTGATGGGTTGCTATATAGAAAAAAAGAATGTAATATTGATCATCTATATAGGTATTTCAAATAATGATTGATGGCCTCACGCTGCATCAGCTGGTCTGCTTCGAAGCCGTGGTTAGCGAAGGCAGCTTTCAGGCCGCCGCCGAAAAACTTCTGCGGTCGCAGCCGACGGTCTCGTCATCGGTCAAGAATCTGGAAAGCCAGTTGCAGCTCAGCCTGCTGGACCGCAGCGGCTACCGCGTCGCCCTGACCGAAGCGGGACGATCCTTTTACGAGCGCACGCGGGTGTTCCTGCATGAAACGAAGAGGCTACGCGACCACGCCGCGCAACTGGCGATGGGCGAAGAGAGCGAGCTCAGGGTCGTCATCGGCGACGTCAGCCCGCTGCCTGAAACGCTCGGCCTGCTTCGCCGCTTCTTCGACGGTTGCCCAGGCACAAAACTGCATCTTCATTTCGAGGCCATTTCCGGACCCGTGGAACGCCTGCTGGACGGCGAGGCGGATCTCGTTCTCCATCACATCGACAAGGCCGATCCGCGGCTGGAATTCGTGGATCTGTTCGCGGTAAAGATCTTGCCGGTGGTCGCTCCGAAATTTCTGCGGTTCCCCGTTTCAAAATCGATCACGCCGGAGCAGCTGCGCGACTACGTGCAGTGCGTGATCCGTGACACCGCCCGCCATTCGCAGCCGCGCGACTATTATCTGGTCGAGGGCGCGCGCAGCTGGACCGTCAGCGATCAGCTGATGAAACGAGAACTCATTCTCCAGGGCATGGGCTGGGGGCACATGCCGCGTTATCTGATCGAGCAGAATTTGCGCGACGGCAGCCTGTTGCCGATCACCGGCAGGCATTTCAGGGGCGGTCAGGTCGAGCTGGTCGCGGCACGGCGGCGGAACACGCCGCATGGTCCGATCGCCAATCGTCTGTGGCAATTTATCGGAGATCAGGCGGCGGAAATTATCCCAGCCTAGAGCAGCCTCAAGAGTTACTCACTGCTTCGGCCGTTCGGCAAGACTCCCGGTCGCGATCTCTACCTCGCACGACGCCTTGCCGCGTCTCGAGGCCTGACACTTGTAGACGCTACCGGTCAGCCGATCGATCAGCCACATGTTCTCATCGGCCGGGCTCTCCATGCCCACGAACCTGGTACCGACCGCCGTAACCAGCGTGGACAGCAAAATGGCTGCCGCGATGATGCCCGCACCTATCAATATAGGCATCGAACTTCCCGAACGATCCGGCACGACCGCTCGATACCCCTGATATTCGTTTTGTCTTTTCGGTGACTGAAACAAGGCCCTGTTACTTCACTGTCTTTTGTTTTTCTTGATGAGCGACTTTCCTAAATGCGCATCTGGCCTATTTGTTGTTCGCAGATCGGCGCTGGCGCGACAGCTTTGCGGCCGGGATCGCCGCCGTGAACCGCCGAACGCACGGCAAGAAAAGGCCGCCCGTGGGGACCGCCTGCAGTCGCGAGGATCGCGTTTCCGTTTTGCCCCTGCGCGTTCCAATCCAGCCATGAAATGCGAAAAGCCTTTCAGAGCAGACTTTTCTAACGTGACCTAACTCACATTCAGCGCCCCTCACCTGTCCTATCCTCTCCCCATCAAACGCTTTCAGGCGTAACAGCGAGGATCAAGACAATGACCAGCTTCAACAGATTTTCAGCACTCAAGGCGATTACGCTTGGTGCCGCGCTGTCGATGACGGCGGGCCTCGCCATTGCCGGCGACAATAACGTCTCGGCGGATCAAATCCTCAATGCGCTGCAGCCGAAGCCGCTGACGCGCGGCCTGTCGGCCGGGCCGCAGCCCGATCCGGCCGTGAAGGCCAGGGAAACCGGTTTCATCGCAAGCTTGCGCAACCGGAAGACCCGGTCGCTCTCGCTCGGCGAGCGCGAGGAAATCGCGGAGATCGCTTCCACCAAGCCGAAAATCGATCTCGACATTCAATTCGATTACAATTCGGCCGAGATCAGAACGAGTTCGATGCCTGCGGTGCAGGAACTCGGCAAGGCACTCTCGAATGCCAGCCTCAAAGGGTCGACGTTCGTGGTCGCCGGCCACACCGACGCGATCGGCGGCGAAGCCTACAACCAGGACCTCTCGGAGCGCCGTGCCGATACGATCAAGCGGTACCTGAGCGAGAAGTACGGCATCAACGGCACCGATCTCGTCACCGTCGGCTATGGCAAGACCAAGCCGAAGGATCCGAACGCGCCGATGGACCCGATCAACCGCCGCGTTCAGGTCGTCAACATGGATACCAAGACCGCGTCGAAGTGACGGTCGCAGCGACCCGCCTGCCCCGCATGGCAGGCGGATCCGGGAATGGATGTATCGCGCAATTCGCCAGATAGCCTGCAACTTTTCACGGGGTCGCGACTTGCGATCTTCTCAAATCCAGTTCTGGAAAATCATCAGCCGGGTGAACGTTTCCAGCGACGTTCCGACGAACGCGGCCGAGATCGGCAGCATCGCGGCAAAGCCTGCGAACGCGACCGCGACAAAGGCCCATAACAGCCAGCGCGGGCTGTTGCCGCGTCTCAGCACATACACCAGCGCGAGACTCGCAACCGTCGCGGACGGCAGATAATAATATAGAAATCCGAGCGTACGCGGCAGCATCGCCCAGGCGAGCCAGGGTCCGAAATAAAACGACAGGATCAGGAACGCATCGAGCCGGCGCGCCACGATCCAGTCGCGCAGGCAGACCGCAAGCGCCGGCAGCGCCGGCCACAATACCAGCGGGCTGCCGAGGAAGACGACGGCCGCGATGCGGTCGTCGGCGATCTTGTCGAAGAGATACCAGACCGGCCGCACCAGAAACGGCCAGGATGGCCACGCGCTCATGTAAGTGTGGCCGGCGATCGCGGTCGTGGTGTTATCGCTGAAAATCCGGCGCTGCGCTTCCCATAGGTCGGGAAACGACAATCCATAGAGCGGGACAAAGGTTGCGAGATAGACGAGTGCCGGGATCAGCACAAAGCACGCGGCGAAATGGATGAATCTGAAATCGGGCCACAGCTCCGGCCGGTACCAGTCAGAAGCGTTGCCGTCGGCGAACTCCGTGCGCCAGCCCTGCATCAACCGGATCGCGGCGACGATCACGATAGAAATCGCGAG
>JBGQCE010000034.1:0-12248 GCA_041495185.1 Bradyrhizobium sp. | reverse complement strand
GTCCCGCTCCGGCCGCTTGGCCAGGTGCGCCAGCGTGCCGGAAAAACAGTTCAGGCCTATGCGCTGGAAGGTAATCTTGATGTGAGTGGCGTGCGCAGCAACGACGTCGCCATTGAATGGCCCCCGCGAAGTGGCCGCACCATGTATGTTCCCGAAATCGATCGCGCGGCGTGGTTCGCTATTCCTCTCGCGCGAGAAAAGATTCTCGCCAGTCAGCGGCCGTTTCTCGATCGCCTTGAAATGCTCTGCAGCGGCGCATCGTTATCGAATGGTTGAGCTGCGACGGAGGAAATGCTGCTCAAGGATGCTTCGCGCTGTCGCAACTCTCGCTTCGCCAAACGCCGTCCTGCCATCACGTTCCGCCCCCGTCATGGATCCTTTTTCATCCGTGGCTACCCGGCAAAGGCCGCCATGACCTCATTCTGCATTCGCTCGTCCTCCCCGACATAACGGGGGGAGAAGTGGAACGGCTCAACCCGGCGCACTCCCGCCTGGCGAGCGATTTGCCCGGCACCCTCGGTGGTAAGATGGGCGCGCTCGGTCGCTAGAGCCACATCCGCTCTCGCAAACGCGGATTCAATAAAAAGAAGGTCGGCGCTTTTGACCAATTCGACGATCGCTTTGCGATTGTCCGCAGTATCTGCGACATCGGTGACGTACCCGATCTTTTGGCCCGGAGTGATAGTCAATACATCACGAAGCTTCCCGAGTGGCATGTCATGCTCGTTTGAGCTAGTCATGGAAGAATTGATCCGGACCTGAAAATCGTCCGATCTGTTCTCGATGACCGCACGCTTGAGGTCGCGCAACCAGGGCCCGACCGGAAGCCCCAGCTCTGCGAGCCGGGTCTTCCAGATATTGAAGTGAGCCGGCTCCTCGATGGCAAACCCTAGGCACTGCGTGCGATGCTCCAGCACCGCTGTTGAAACCCGGAAGGTTGGATCCTTAACGACGATGCCTTCGTCGATCCGACCCGCACCCATTGCTTCAGCGGCGAAGGCTGTCTTAAGACGAAACCGTGCTGTTTGAGTGGCAAGAGAGGAGTCGATTTCTGTCACCACGAAAGTCAGATCACCAGGTTCGCGATCAACGAGATTCCAGAGATAGGCCTGGAGCTTGTGGTGGACGTGATTGATGAAACCGTTCGGGCCATAGAGATGGATCAGCTTGTCCCGACCGACGAGCACTCTTAACAGACGATCAAAGCCGAAGAAGTGATCGATATGCGCGTGCGAAACGAACACGTGCTCAAGGCGTCGGATCTTTCGTGGCGACAATGACGTGATGTCGCCGAGGTCGAACAGGATCGCCCGCTTCTCGAACAGCGTCTCGATATAGAGCACCGGATCGCCGGTTCGCCCGTTGATCAGCATTGGGTGCAAGAGCGGATGCATCCCTTATTTTAGCGCATCGCGGCAGCGCTTGCGATTGCGCCAGATCATGGTTCGGCAACAAGCGGCAGCTTCTGTCGTAAGCGGGCGAGGACCCTGCGCGCGAGGACCGGGCCGTGGCGCGGCCTTGATCCGGATCAATCGGACCAGTCCGCAACTGAGACAGTCTTGGTGATCTGGAGGTGACCAATGCAGCTTAGCTCAAGTGCCTTTTCTAGCGGCACAGCGATCCCGCGCCGTTTCACCTGCGATGGAGAGGACCTCTCCCCACCGTTTGACTGGCGGACCGCACCTGCAACAACCCGCGGTTTCGTCTTCCTCTGCGACGATCCGGACGCGCCCGCCGGCAAATGGCACCATTGGGCCGTCTACGACATTGCTGCTGAACAAACAGGACTTGCCGAAGGCGCCAGCCACGACAGCGGCTCGGTGCGCTTGAAGCAGGCCATCAACGACTTCCGCCGGGCGGGCTATGGCGGCCCCTGCCCGCCCCGCGGTCATGGACGTCATCGTTATCACTTTCGTTTGCTGGCCCTTTCGGTCGACCACCTCTCGCTCGGCGCCAAGCCCTCCTGCAACGAGGTCGAGCGAGAAGCACGCAGGCATGTTATCGCCGAAGCGACCCTCATCGGGATCTATCAGCGATAACCTATCGGCGTTCGAGAAGTGCGCAACCCGGACTTACCCCTGCAGTGGCCGTATCGCACGGAACCAACAACAGTCGGGCAGATAATCTCATGCGACACATAATGGTGGCGACCGATGGCTCCAGCGGAGCGAACCGTGCGGTTGATGTGGCAGCAGAGCTTGCCAAAGCGGTAGCGGGCGATCTGCTGATTGCGACCGTTGCGGATAGCCAATTAGAAGAGGAGGTAGGACAGCTGGCGCGTGCCGAGGGAAGTATCGGCGATGCGTTGGAAGCATTGACGGCCCAGACGCTGAAGGCCGCCGAAGCGCGCGCTCGCCACTTTGGCGTATCCCGGATCGCACTTCGGACGGGCTCAGGTGACGTTGCCCAGTCATTGATCAATATCGCCACGGGAAACTCCGTCGAGATGATCGTACTGGGCCGACGCGGCCGTGGCCAATTGGCCGGATTGTTGCTTGGCAGTGTCTCCCAGAAGCTTGTCAGCCTCGCTCCCTGTGCCGTCGTCGTCGTTCCCTGAATGCAAAATCGGCGCGTTGGCAGCTAACTTTCGGGCTCCCGGACGGACCCTACCCCTTGATGCAAATCAGCGGTCGCAGGCGCGCCACCCTTCGAGCGAGCCCTGCATGCTCAGCCGCAGCCACGACCGCACCGACGTCCTTATAGGCACCGGGCGCTTCCTCGGCGACACCGCGTGTCGACGGCGACCGAATCAGAATCCCCTGTGACGCGAGATCATCGACGATCTTTCGCCCGCTCCATTGCTTGAGCGCCGCGTGGCGGGAGAGCGCGCGGCCCGCCCCGTGACACGCCGAAGAGAACGCCTTCGTCTCGCTCGTCGCTTCGCCGACCAGAACGTATGAGCCTGTACCCATGCTGCCGCCGATGAGCACCGGCTGGCCGACCGGACGCAGTACCGCGGGCAAGCTCTCGTGATCCGGTCCAAAGGCTCGGGTTGCGCCCTTGCGATGCACGAACAGATCGCGCCGCTTACCGTCCACGAGATGACGCTCGACCTTGCAAGTATTGTGCGAGACATCGAACAGAAGACTGAGGTCATGGTTCGGAAAGAAGTGCCCGAAGATGCGGCGGACGTAATGACCGAGAATCTCGCGATTGGCGAGTGCGCAATTGATCGCCGCCCGCATCGCGCCGAGGTAGCGTTGACCGACTTCCGAATTGATCGGAGCGCAGGCGAGTTCGCGGTCAGGAAGATCAATACCGGCCTGTTCCGCAGTCACGACCATTTCTTTCAGGAACTCGGTTCCGATCTGATGGCCGAGGCCGCGCGAACCACAGTGAATGGTGACGACAATTTCGTCCTGTGCGAGCCCAAAGATGCCGGCGACAGTGGTGTCAAAAATCTCAGCCACCGCCTGGACCTCGAGATAGTGATTGCCGGAGCCAAGCGTTCCCATTTCCCGGCGCTGGCGTTCCTTGGCGCGGTCCGACACGCAATCGGGCCGGGCACCGGCCATCCGTCCCTGTTCCTCAATCCGTTCAAGGTCGCGCGTCTCCCCCCAACCGCGCGCAACTGCCCAATGGGCACCCTGCTCGAGCATGGCTTCCATCTCAGCCGCGTCCAGCGTGATCGCGCTCTTGCTGCCCACTCCGGCCGGGATCTGACGAAACAGTGAATCGGCGAGCTGTTTCTGTACTGGAAGGATGTCGGCGGCTGACAGCCCCGTCAGCATCGTGCGCACGCCACAGGAGATATCGAAGCCTACGCCGCCGGCGGAGATCACACCGCCGCGATCCGGATCGAACGCCGCCACGCCGCCAATCGGGAATCCATAACCCCAATGTGCGTCCGGCATGACATAGGAGGCTTGCACGATGCCGGGCAACCTCGCAACATTCACCGCCTGCTCGAAAACCTTGTCATCCATAGCCTGGATCAGGTTCTCGTCAGCGTAGATGATCACCGGGACGAGCATCGTTCCCGAGGGTTCGACGCGCCACGTCGTACTGTCGACGCGGGTAAATCGAGCAGGGTCCATTGCAGACCTCCATCATACATCGACAATGCAAGCGGCCGACCATCTGCCATCGGTGTCCTTGGCGACCTTCAGCGCGGTATAGGTCGCGCCCTTCGGTTCACAGGCCGGAGCGTGCCGTTCGACGTCGACCGGCTCGCCCCACAACGCTCCTTCGAGGCGATCGTTTTCAATTCGGACTGAAAAACGTCCAAACAGCATATTGCGAACCGCCATTTCGTAGATGATGGCGTTGAGCCATTCGACGAACAGCAACTCGAGGTCCGGCGCCTCGCAGGTCAGCTGAACGGCGACTTTCGGATTTACCTCGGCGCGGGTGACGACGGCGGTCAAGGCGTAAGCCGCCTGCTCGAACGCTTCGGCAGGTGTCGTGCCCCATCCCCGCAGGCCGACGTCAGCATCATGCGGAAAGTGCTCCCACTCCCCCCTCTGCTCAGCTGGCAAGGCAGAACTCATGACCATTCAACCAAACGCCTCCACTGGGCCGCGAAAAAGCCGCTGCCAGCAAAGCAACAAACAAGCAGCATCACTTTGATCTCGCGCAAATACGCGGGCCCGCCTTGGCGGAAAATGTCAAATAATCAGGGAGATAGTGATGCCGTCACTTCAAGATCTCCGCGTCGCCGTATCCAAGACAGAGGCCTGGTCACAGCGGCCAGTGAGGCTGTTCTTGTGCGGCGACGTCATGACGGGACGAGGCATCGATCAGGTACTCGCGCACCCCTGCGATCCAACGCTCCACGAAGACTACGTAGCCTCGGCAAAGGACTATGTCAGTTTGGCCGAGCAAGCGAATGGCCCAATTCCCCGACACGCCGAACCTTCGTACGTTTGGGGCGCCGCGCTGGATGAATTGGATCGGATGCGGCCAGACGCTCGTATCATTAACCTGGAGACGGCCATTACCCGTAGCGACGACTATGCTCGAAAGGGCATCAATTATCGCATGAGTCCCGAGAATGCCGACTGCCTCTCCGCCGCAAGCATCGACTGCTGTGTGCTCGCCAACAATCACGTCCTCGATTGGGGACGGAGCGGTCTGTTGCAGACGTTGGCGGCACTGGAACGTCTGAAGATCAAGGCTACCGGCGCAGGTCGAAATGTCTTCGAGGCCGCGGCGCCGGCAGCGCTGGACCTTGCCAACAAGGCGCGGGTACTTGTCTTTTCTTCCGGTGCTGTGACAAGCGGCATTCCCCACAGTTGGGCCGCCACAAAAGACATTCCCGGTGTCAATCTCCTGACCCGGCTTTCCGAGGCGGACGCGCTAGGCGCCGCAGAATACATCGTCAGCATCAAGCAGCCGGGCGATTTGGCCGTCGTCTCGCTTCATTGGGGATCGAATTGGGGCTACGAAATCCCAGCCGAACAACAACTCTTCGCACACACGCTCATCGACAGGGCGAATGTGTCTATCATTCATGGCCATTCGTCGCATCACGCGAAGGCCATCGAGGTCTACCATAAACGGCTAATCCTCTATGGTTGCGGCGATTTCCTCAATGATTATGAAGGGATCCGCGGGTACGAAGGATATCGCGACGACCTGGCGCTTATGTATTTCGTGGATATCGAGGCCGCGACCGGAAACCTCGCCGCGTTCGAGGCCGTCCCTCTTCAAATCAGGAATTTCAAGCTGGGCCGCCCTTCGAGGCAGGACATCGATTGGATGCAACAGACGCTCAATCGGGAGAGCTTGCGATTCGGAACCGGCATCGAGCTCAATCCAGGCGGTCGGCTCGTCCTTTCCTGTTCGATCAATCACACCGACAAGCATCCTGCGCCGCCCCCAAGTATCTCCAGTTGAATTTGGGGTTCCCTAAAATTCTCAACGCCGCAATTTACTTGAATAGTTTTTGATCCACATCAACGCGCCCACTGCTCCGCGCGCTCAGATTTACCTACCATCGTGTGGAGGCAAGATTAGCGAAGCACGGTAGTGAACCGTCTACGGGCGTGGATCTGCCAATGTCATGAACTAGTCTGCCAACGAAGCATGGTGGAAGGGCCCGCAGCTATCCTGTCCGAGCATCCCGGAGGAGACTTCGGTTCGACGGATGGGAGGCGCGGGCTCTGCGCTTTGGGAAACCCCGCGGTAGTGCTTGCCTGCTCCTCTCGAACTACGGCTTTGCGTGATCGCGGGACCGATCAGCCATCGTTCAAATTGCTGCTGCGCGCCTGAGCCAAATTAAGGGAATGACTGCCGCCCGCACCAAACGAATGGCAGCAGCCCGGAGGATATCCCGAATGGAACCCTTTCCCGTAGATATCGATCCCAAACAGATCGTTCGCTGGGTCATTGCCGAGCATCGGATCACCCCCTCGTCTCTGAAGATCGTCGCCCGCCGCACGACCGAGGTGCGCGAAATCCCCACGCGCAAGGAACTTCACCTCGGCGATGAGGAGCGCGAAGACCTGAGCGAAGTCGCCACTGTTGCGAGTTTGGAGATCGCGCCCGCCCATCCATCCGACGGCTGGCTAATGACCATTGTCGTTGAAGATGAAATCGGCCCGCGCGGACCCGGTAGGGGCGCGAAGGTGGAGGATGACCAGCAGATCGATCTTGAAACCTTCAACAGCCAGTTCATTCGTCCCGAGCGAGGAACCGCGACGGTCGTCGCGCAGGCAGACGATGCCGCGGCCGAGGCCCGCATATCTAGCCTACTGTCTTCCATCGAAAACGATCGGCACGGCCCCGGTGTTGGCAAGTAATGAGCGTGGCTGCGTTTGAAAACGCCATGGCTTGACCTGAGTCAATTCTACAGCCGCATATTGGGTCTGTATGTGCCACAAGCCATGAGGAATTGTTCAAATGGGCGCCTCAAAAATCCTCGTCGTTTTCTATTCACGGTCGGGAACGACGCGCAGGATCGCTGAGGCTCTGTCCGAGGCCCTCCAATGCGACCTTGAGGAAATCACCGAGCCAAAACACCGCACTGGTTTTCTCGGCTACATACGGTCGTTCCTGGAAGCAAGGCGGAAGCGTCCTTCCACGATCGCGCCGAAAAAGCACGACGTCTCGTCGTACGATCTGGTCGTCATCGGCACTCCAGTTTGGGGCTGGTCGGTGAGCTCCCCGGTTCGGGCATACTTGATGGCGACTGCGAGCCAACTGCCAGAGATCGCATTCTTCTGTACCCTTGGAAGCAAGGGTAGTGAAAGCACCTTTGCGCAGATGACGGCCATTGTCGGCAAGAAGCCTCGCACCGTTTGCGCGATTACAGAACGGGAAGTGCTGTCGGGAAGACATTTCGACCGGCTTTCGGCGTTTGAGATGGCGCTGGAGAAAACCATTAATTGAATGGAGAGAATTGATGGAAAACGCAACGTTCCGAAAGTGGCTAATCGAACAGGGGTGTCACTTCGATACGCAGCACGAAGGACGCGGAGAAGGTCACGGAACTTTGACAATCCGCCGCGAGGGGCGGACTGCCGCACTGCCCCTGGTTGGTTCGCGCCACGAACTCGACCCGCATTCAGTTCGTCAAGTGTGCGAAGCACTCGGCCTCAAATGGTCCGATCTTCCCGGACCGAAGGGCCGCGTCTGAAGTGTCCGAGCGCCGCCCGGAACTGCCTGCCTTATTTAGGAACCTACCGAGTTTGATGAAGGCTGAACAGTATGGCGAGCGATCCTCCCACCTTTTCCGTCCCGCCCGGATTTCTTGGACTGGCGCGCCGCGAGCACGATGCGGCGATCTCGATCGCAGGCATCCCGCTCGATATCGGCACAACCAACCGTAGCGGCGCGCGCTTCGGACCGCAGGCCATTCGCCACGCGAGCCGGATGCTGGTTGACGGGGCGCATCCGACTGCGTGGATCAATGTTTCGAAATTGATGCTGTCGGATATCGGCGATTTTCGTATTGCGCTCGGGGATATTCCTTCAAGCCTAAAGGCCATCGAGGAGCAGGCCGCCGCCGTCGACCACCTCGTGGCGCTTGGAGGAGACCACGGTATCACGCTCGCCTTGCTGCGGGCGCTGGCGCGGCGCAAGGGTCCGCTCGCGCTCATTCATTTCGACGCCCATGTCGATACCTGGCCTGACAATTTTGGTCAGTCCTATGCACATGGTTCGGTATTCTATCACGCCATCGAGGAGCACCTCGTCGATCCCCGCCGAATGATCCAGATAGGGATCCGCTCGCCGGTTCAACGCGAGGTTTTCGATTGGACGGTTGCGCAGGGTGTCACAATAGTCTCAGCAGAAGAAGTGCATGAGAACGGCCCCAAGGCGGTCGCGGAGCGTATTCGCTCGATCGTCGGCGAGGCACCCAGCTATCTCAGCTTCGACATCGATGCGCTGGACCCGGCTTTTGCGCCGGGCACCGGCACGCCCGAGATAGGCGGACTGGCGTCGTGGCAGGCACAATCGATCCTCCGGCGCCTGAAGGGGCTGCATTTCGTTGGGATGGACGTGGTCGAGGTCGCCCCGGCCTACGACGTGGCTGAGATCACCTCGCTCGCGGCAGCCACGATGGTCTATGAGTATCTAGTGCTCGCCGCTGTGACGTAATCGCAAGACCGTTGAGATGTAGAACTGCCCCAAGCATCCATTGATCGCGAGGCCACAAGATATGTTCCCAGTTCCGACTACCGTGTTTCTGACGAAGGGCATCGGCGTCCACCGCCATCAGCTAACCTCATTCGAGCTCGCTTTACGCGATGCCGATATCGAGCAGCAGAACCTCGTCTCAATCTCGTCAATCCTGCCACCTCACTGCAAGCTTATCTCGCGCGAGGTCGGCGTCGCGACATTGCGGCCGGGTGAAATTACCTTCTCAATCCTCGCCCGCTCGGAGACCGACGAGCCAGGCCGCCGCATTCACGCCAGCATCGGTTTAGCGCGGCCGGCTGATCCCGGTATGTACGGCTATATCGCTGAGCATCACGGTAGCGGCATGACGGCTGATCAGAGCGGGGATTACGCCGAAGACCTTGCTGCCTCTATGTTGGCCTCGACGCTCGGTATAGAGTTCGATCCTGGTGCCGCCTGGAACGAGCGCAAGAAGCTCTACGAACACACCCAGCTGATTATCGAAAGCCTGTCGATCACGGCTGCTGCCCAAGGCGATGATTCCGGATTATGGACCTGCGTGGTCGCGGCGGCCGTGTTTCGATTCTGATGTGATGCGAAGACGGCGTGATTTCGCTCGAGGAATCCAAGACCACGGAAATAGATGTCGTCGAGGGCATGAAATTTAACCGTGGCTCTAAAACCTGGCTGAAGTTGGGAGGCGACAATGTTCATCGGCGTTCCCAAGGAAATCAAAACCGACGAATACCGCGTCGGCCTCACTCCCGCGACGGTCAAGGAGTTGACCACGAGGAAGCATCAGGTCGCGGTCGAGACCTTGGCAGGTGCGGGCGCTGGCATTACCGACCAGGAGTACATTACCGCTGGCGCCGAGATCGTCACCAGCGCGGATCAGATATTTCAGTGCGCCGAACTGATCGTGAAGGTGAAGGAGCCGCTTGCACCCGAACGGAAGCAATTGCGCCGCGGCCAGATCATCTTCACCTATCTGCATCTGGCTGCCGATCCCGAGCAGACCCGCGACCTGATGGCATCAGGTGTAACGGCGCTCGCCTACGAAACCGTCACCGATGCAGCGGGAAAGCTGCCACTGCTGGCACCGATGTCCGCGGTTGCCGGCCGCATGGCGCCGCAAGTTGCCGCCCATTTCCTGCAACGTCCCCAAGGAGGCCGCGGCATCCTGCTCGGCCGTATCGAAGGCGTGCCGTCAGCCCAAGTCGCGGTTCTCGGTGGTGGCGTTGTCGGAACCAATGCGGCGGAGATGGCGATCGGCATGGGTGCCAATGTCACCGTCGTTGCAGGCAGCCTGGAGACACAGCGTCACCTGTCGCAACTGTTCGGCGAGCGTGTCAGATTTGTTACGGCTGATGCCGGGGCGATCGAAGCCCTCTGCACCTCCGCCGACGTGGTGATCGGCGCCGCCCTGGTCGCGGGCGGTGCGGCGCCCAAACTCATTTCGGCACGGACCGTCGCGGCCATGAAGCCAGGCTCCGTCATCGTCGATGTCTCGATCGATCAAGGCGGCTGTGCCGAAACTTCCCGGCCAACGACCCATTCGCAGCCGACCTTTGTAGTTGATGGTGTCGTGCATTATTGCGTGGCGAACATGCCCGGCGCGGTGCCGCGAACATCGACATTTGCGCTCGACAACGCAACGCGCCCGTTCGTTCTGGCGCTTGCCGGAAAAGGATTCCCGCGGGCGCTGATCGACGACGTGCATCTGCAAAACGGGCTCAATGTGCACGATGGCAAGGTCACCTGCCGCGCCGTGGCCGATGCCCTGCGGCTGCGCTACACCGCCGCGGTCGAAGTCCTGGGATGACGATCAGCCGGCGGATGCGCAACCAACCTTGATGCACGTCAAGACGCACGTGGCCATTTCGACTGAGATATGTTGAAGGATCAGGAGCATCACGTGGACACTGCCGTTACGACTGGAGTGACCGCCATTCGGCCGCTACCGCCCGACCAGCTCTACCGTCCGACCGACCTATCGAGCTTGGCGTTCGCAACGACAGCAGAGTTAATGCCGATCGACGGCCTTGTCGGCCAGGCACGCGCCCTCGAAGCGATCCGGTTCGGAACGCAGGTTGGCAAGGCCGGCTTCAACCTCTTTGTGATCGGCCCCAACGGCGCCCGCATGCAGGACGCCGTCAAGGCCGTGCTGACCGGAGAAGCGCCGGGAAAGCCCGGTCCTTCCGATTGGGTCTATGTCCACAATTTCGCTGATCCGGATAAACCAATCGCCATCGAACTTCCTGCAGGCCGTGCACGCGATTTTAACGCCGCGATGCACAAGCTGATCGACGATCTCAAATCGGCTCTGCCCGCGGCGTTCCAAAGCGAGGATTATCAGACGCGTCAAAGCGCCATTGATGAGTCATTCCAGAAGCGGCAAGGCGAAGCCTTTTCCGCGCTACGCGACAAGGCCGCCGAAAAGGATATTGCCGTGCTGAGGACGCCGCTCGGCTTTGCGCTGGCGCCCGTCAAGGATAGTAAGGTCGTCCCCCCCGATGAATTCAGCACCTGGCCTGAAGCCAAGCGCCGCGAGGTGCAGGCCGTCATCGAGGCACTGGAGAAGGACCTTGAGCATATTGTTCGCCAGGTCCCGCGATGGGAGACCCAGCGGCGCGATGAAACGCGGCAACTCAACCGCGACACGGCGAAATACGCAGTCGACCAATTGATCGAGGATGCGAAAGCCGCCTTCAATGACATTCCGAGGGTGGTGCAGCACATCGAAACGGTTCGTGCTGACCTAGTCGAAAACGTCGGCATGTTCGTCGTCAAGAGCGAAGACGAGGAGAACGGAGCAGGCGTATTCAGGACCGGAAGTCCATTCGACCGCTATGAAGTCAATGTCCTCGTCACTCAGGATGGCGGCAAGTCGGCGCCGATCGTTGAGGAACTGCATCCTGCACTAGGCAACCTGATCGGGCGCATCGAGTATATCCCCCTGCATGGTGCGTTGTTGACAAACTTTCGCCTGATCAAGGCCGGCGCGATCCATCGCGCCAACGGCGGCTACCTTCTGCTCGACGCCCGAAGTGTACTGCTGGAGCCGTTCAGCTGGGCAGCGCTTAAGCGGACGTTGCGGAGGGGTGAAATTGCGATCGAAGATATTGGTCGATTTCTCGGCCTGACCAGCACCGTGTCTCTGGAGCCCGATCCGATCCCGCTCAAGCTGAAGGTCATACTGTTCGGCGACCGCATGCTTTATTTTCTGCTCGCTGCCCTCGATCCCGAAATGGCCGAGCATTTCAAAGTTCTTGCCGATTTCGAAAACGATCTCCCGCGAACGCCCGAGAACGAGGCAATTCTCGCGCGGCTGCTGGCGACCCTCGCGCGGCGTGAAGGTTTGAATGCGCTGGATCGCGATGCAGTGGCGCTCGTCCTCGAACATGCGGCGCGCTCGGCTGAACATTCCAGCAAACTTTCATTGGTCGTCGAACAGCTGCGGGAGATTTTAATCGAGGCGGATTTTTGCATGCGTGAAGCAAAACGCAGCGTGATCTCGCGCGCCGATGTGGATAGCGCCTTGATGGCCCGTATCCGGCGCACCGCCCGCCTGCGAGACCGGACGCAGGAAGCCATCCTCGAAAAGGTAGCGCTGATCGACACCGTGGGAACCCATGTCGGCCAGATCAATGGCCTGAGCGTCACCGAACTCGGCGGATTTTCCT
>JBGQCE010000033.1:0-12273 GCA_041495185.1 Bradyrhizobium sp. | reverse complement strand
CTCCGTCGCCGACCGGATGGCGCATGGCGCGCTCGGCACCGACACCGGTGGCTCCTGCCGGATTCCGGCCGCGTATAACGGCATCGTCGGCTTCAAGCCGACGCAGCGGCGCGTGCCGCTCGAAGGCGGCGTGCCGCTGTCGTTCACGCTCGACAGTTTCGGGCCCTTAGCGCGCACGGCTCGGTGCTGCGCCGTGCTCGACGCCGTGCTGGCCGACGAACCGGTCGTTCCCTTGGCACCGCGTCCGGTCAAGGGCATGCGCCTGGCGGTGCCGACCACGGTCGCGCTCGACGAGCTTGAAGATGCGGTGGCGCGGACATTCGAGCGCGCGCTGGAGGTGCTGTCACGCCAGGGCGCGCTGATCGAGCGGATCGCGGTGCCGGAATTCCTGGATGTTGCGCAGATGAACGCCAGGGGCGGGTTCGCCGCGGCCGAAAGCTATGCCTGGCATCGCTATCTCATCGTCAGCAAGGGTAACATCTACGATCCCCGGGTGTCCCTGCGTATCCTTCGCGGCGAAGCCATCAGCGCTGCGGATTACATCGATTTGCTCGGCGCACGAAAGTCGCTGATCGCGCGCACGGAAAAGCGCCTCGCGCCCTATGACGCGCTGGTTCTGCCGACCACCGCCAACACGCCGCCGCGGATTTCGGATCTCGCCGACGACAAGGCGTTTACCAAGGCGAACCTGCTGTCGCTGCGTAATTGCACGCTGATCAACATGATCGACGGCTGCGCGATTTCGCTGCCGGCCCACCGCGAAGGCGAAGTTCCGGTCGGGCTGATGCTCGCGGCATCGGGCGGTGCGGACCGCCGCATCTTCGAACTCGCGGCCGGAATGGAGACGGTGATCCGTGGTTGACATTACCTTTAAATTGGACGCGAAGGGCAAGCAGACGCCGCTGACACTACCGATCCGGCAGGCCGTCATTGCGGGCTGGACCGGCCGCGATCCGGTGGCGCGCGACAAGCATATCGCCGAGCTCGAGGCGATCGGCATTGCACGGCCTGCCTCGACACCGATCTACTATCGCGTCTCGGCGCGGCGGCTGACCACGGCCGATAGCATCGAAGTCAGCGGCGCAGAGTCGAGCGGCGAGGTCGAGTTCGTGCTGTTCGGCGCGCAGGGCCGCATTTTTGTCGGGCTTGGTTCCGATCACACCGACCGAAAGGTAGAGGCCTACAGCGTCACGGTGTCGAAGCAGATGTGCGACAAGGTGGTGGCGCCCGTGCTGTGGGACCTCGCCGATGTCGCCGGCCATTGGGATCAAATGATCCTGCGTTCGCATGCATGGATCGACGGCGCGCGCGTGCTGTACCAGGAAGGCACGCTCGATAGCATGCTTTCAGTCGAGGACCTGATTCAGCGCGGCTTCGGCGGCGCGGGGCTCCCGGACGGCTGCGCCATGTTCGGCGGCACTTTTGCCGCCAAGGGCGGCATCCGCCCCGCGAGCCGCTTTGAATGCGAGCTTGAAGACCCCGTTCTCAAGCGCAGCATTCGCCACGCCTACGACGTGATCGAACTGCCGGTGTTGGGCTAAGGACCAGAGATTGTGACGTCGCTGCAACGGCAATCTGCTCCCTCTCCCGCTTGCGGAGAAGGGTTGGGGTGGGGGTGCCCGACGAGAATGCCGATGCGGATAGAAGCCCCCACCCGCCGCGCTCTGCCGAGCGCCATAGCCGAAGCTCAGCTTCGGCGTTCTTATCTAAGGACGGCCGCCGATGGCGGCCTATGCTCCCCCGCAAGCGGGAGAGGTTAGGGCCCTCCCGGAAATCGGGTGGCGCAGAACGTTCCGATTTGCGAAATTGGCAGCCATGAAATCAAGCGCTCAGAACATCATTGATCCATCTCCATCCGACATTGCCGCGCGCGTCGAAGCCATCGACTGGGCGCAGGTAAGCCATGAGCTCGACGCGCAAGGCTGCGCCGTCCTGAAGGGATTGCTTTCGCCTGGGGAATGCCGTGCCTTCGCAGCACTCTATCCGGACGACAGCCGTTTCCGCAGCCGGGTGGTGATGGGGCGCCACGGTTTCGGGCGCGGCGAGTACAAATATTTTTCCTATCCGCTTCCGGATTTGATCGCGGAATTGCGGCCGGCGCTGTATGCGCAGCTCCGCGACGTCGCCAATCGCTGGAACGAGGCCATGGGGATCGATATCCGTTATCCCCAGGGCCACGACGCGTTCCTCAAGCGCTGTCATGCCGCCGGTCAGACACGGCCGACGCCGCTGCTGCTGCAATATGGCCCCGGCGACTACAATTGCCTGCATCAGGACCTCTATGGCGAGCACGTGTTCCCGCTGCAGGTCGCGATCCTGTTGTCGGAACCCGGTCGCGATTTCACCGGCGGCGAATTCGTGCTGACCGAGCAGCGGCCGCGAATGCAGTCTCGTCCCGAGGTGGTGCCGCTGGCTCAAGGCGACGCGGTGGCTTTTGCTGTGCATGTCAGGCCAGTGCAGGGGACGCGCGGTGTCTATCGTGTTAATCTGCGCCATGGCGTGAGCCGGATCCGCTCCGGCCACCGCCATACCCTTGGTGTCATTTTTCACGATGCGAAGTGAAGCCGTTGACTACGGATCTGTTTGAAAGCGCTCCCGATGTCCGCCCGTTGCAGGAATCGATGGCGGAGGGTGCCGTGCTGTTGCGCGGGCTAGCCAGGCCGGTCGAAAACGCTTTGATCGCCGCGTTGCGCGATATCGTGGAGCAGG
The DNA here is from genome assembly GCA_041495185.1 of Bradyrhizobium sp. Classification (GTDB taxonomy): domain Bacteria; phylum Pseudomonadota; class Alphaproteobacteria; order Rhizobiales; family Xanthobacteraceae; genus Bradyrhizobium. The sequence continues at coordinate 9,564 of JBGQCE010000033.1, read as the reverse complement.
CGCCGTTTCGTCACATGATGACGCCGGGCGGCCACCAGATGTCGGTGGCGATGACAAATTGCGGCAGCGCGGGCTGGGTCACCGATCGTACCGGCTATCGCTACGATGCCAACGATCCCGAATCAGGAAGGCCGTGGCCGCAAATGCCGCCATCGTTTCGCGAGCTCGCCGCGCAGGCGGCCGACCGCGCGGGCTTCGGCGGGTTCTCACCGGATGCGTGCCTGATCAATCGTTATCAGCCGGGTGCACGCATGTCCCTGCATCAGGACAAGAATGAGGACGATCTTGGCGCGCCGATCGTCTCGGTGTCGCTGGGCCTGCCCGCGATCTTCCTGTTCGGCGGAATGAAGCGCAGCGACAAGCCGCGGCGGTTCCGGCTGGAGCATGGCGACATCGCGGTGTGGGGCGGGCCGGCACGGCTCGCGTTCCACGGCGTCGCGCCGCTCGCGGACGGCGAGCACGCCCTGATGGACCGGCAACGGATCAATCTGACGTTCCGGAAAGCGCGCGGCTAACCTGTAACTCACCAGAATTGCCACCAACTTTTCGGAGTTGTACTCTTTTCCATGAGGTATTCGATTATTTCAGGTTTGACCGCGTCCCTTTCATTGGGGTGACCAGCCATGAAGTTCAGAATCCATGTGCGCCTGACAGTATCCGATCCGCTTGGGATTTTGCCAAGGATCTTCTTGTCCGAAGCATGACAGCCGCCGCAACCGGCCGCGAAGGCTTCTTCAGGGGTTACTGCATGGGCGGGCGAGGTAGCCAACGCAATCATGACTGCTGAGACGATCAGGCTGACGTACATTCTGTTGCCCGGCATCTGTTTGTCCCTCAACAGCTGAGACATTTGTTGATCCGGTTGGCACCTCGCGCGGCTCTTGTCAGACCGCGGCCCTCGCAGGGTCACATTGCCATTTCCGGCTCGGCCGGCCGTTCTCTCTTGGTCTCCGGAATTTCCGTCATCGTCGCTTCGGTGAGCAGCAGCACGCTGGCGACCGAGACCGCGTTTTCCAATGCGGTGCGAACCACCTTGGCAGGATCGACGATGCCGGCCTCGACAAGATCGACATATTCCTTGCGCGCGGCGTCGAAGCCGAAATTGCCCTGGCCGCTCATCATCCGTGCAACGACCACGCCGCCGTCCACGGCGGAATTTTCCGCGATCTGACGGGCGGGGGCCTCAAGCGCCCGTTTCAAAATCTGAACGCCGGTCCTCTCGTCGCCTTCGCAGGCGGCTTCTTCCCGGCCGATCGCTGCGATACATTTCAGAAGCGCAAGACCGCCCCCGGGCACAATTCCTTCGGCCACCGCGGCCTTGGTGGAGCTGATGGCGTCATCCAGCGCCTCCTTCTTCGCCTTCATCTCCGCCTCGGTCGGGGCGCCAACGCGGATCACCGCAACGCCGCCGGACAGTTTGGCGAGCCGCTCCTCGAGCTTTTCCCGATCATAATCGCTGGTGGTCTTTTCGATTTCGCGACGGATTTGCGCAATCCGGCCATCGATCCGGGCGCGGTCGCCGCCGCTGCCGATCAGCGTCGTGTTTTCCTTGTCCGCGACCACCCGCGCGGCGCGCCCGAGCTGTTGTAACGTCACGCTCTCAAGCTTCAATCCCAGTTCTTCGGAGATGACCTGCGCCCCGGTCAATATCGCGATGTCTTCCAGCATCGCCTTGCGCCGGTCTCCAAAGCCCGGCGCCTTGACCGCGCAGCCCTTCAGTACTCCCCGAAGCTGGTTGACGATCAGGGTCGCCAGCGCCTCACCTTCGATGTCCTCGGCCACGATCAACAATGGACGGCCCGATTTGGCAACTTGCTCGAGCACCGGGATCAGATCGCGCAGCGCGCCGATCTTGTGGTCGCAAAGCAGCACGAATGGATCTTCCAGCACAGCCTCCATGCGCTCTGCGTCGGTGACGAAGTAGGGGGAAATGAAGCCACGATCGAATTTCAGGCCCTCCACGACATCCAGCGTGGTTTCGGTGGTCTTGGATTCCTCGACCGAAATCACACCTTCGCCGCCAACCTTCTCGATGGCGTCGGCAACCAGGTCGCCGATTGCCGGATCATTGTGGGCCGACAGGGTTGCGACCTGTGCCTTTTCTGCTTTCGTCTTCACCGGGCGAGACATTGCGCGCAGTGCCTCGGTCGCAATACGCGCGGCCCGGTCCAGGCCGCGCTTGAGATCGATGGCGCTGGCGCCCGCCACGACGTTGCGCACGCCGTCAGCGAGGATTGCATGGGCGAGGATGGTCGAGGTGCTGGTGCCGTCACCGACGACGTCCCCGGTTCTCTCCGCCGCTTGACGAAGAACCTGCGCTCCAAGGTTCTCTTCGGGGTCCTTGAGATCGAACTCCTTGGCTATCGTCACGCCGTCATTGCAGACGATCGGTGCACCCCAGCTCTTTTGAATCAGTACTGATTTGGACTTCGGGCCCAGCGTGACGCGCACTGCATCGGCGAGTAGTGTTGCGCCTCGCAAGATTTTTTCGCGGGCGGCGGAATGAAACAGGATTTGCTTGTGGGCCATTCACCGCTTCTCCGTCGAATCAAATCAGCACCCGGGCTTGCATGGCTGGTACCCGCCTGCCGCGCGGCCTCGCCGGTCAATCCTGATGCGGCGAGGCCGGGAACTTGCTCACTTCACGGCTACGGGGATCGTCTTCTCCTTCTTCTGCGCTTCTGGAGACTTCGGCAGGGTGACAGTCAGAACACCACTCTTGTAACTGGCCTCGATTTTCTCGACGTCGACGCTGCCGGGAATCTGCAGCGAGCGGCGGAAAGAACCATAGCGACGCTCGGAGACGTAGCGGTCCTTGGTCTTTTCTTCCTTCTCTTCCTGCTTCTCGCCCTTGATCGTCAGCATGCCGTCGGCAAGCTGAAGTTCGATATTCTTGGCATCAAGGCCCGGCAGTTCGGCGGTAACCTCAAATGCCTTGTCCTTTTCGACGATATCGATCGCCGGCGTGACATTGAAGCCAAGATCACGGCGCCAGAACGACTCGATGTCGGGCAGCGTACGCGAGAACGGATTTTGCCAAAATCCGGTCTGGAAATCATGGAACAACCGATCGACCTGATTGCGCAGGGCTTCGAAGGGCTGCCAGTCCGCGGCTTTGGTTGGCTGCGTAACTGGAGTGGCTTCCGTTTTGATGGGTAATTTTGTTGCAGCTTCGGCCATGACAGATACTCCTTCAAAGAGTGCCAACTATCAAACCTACGACTGCGGCAGCGGGCGTCATTGATCTCCATCAAAGAAATCAGGGTTCCAATTCAACTGGGCTGCCGCAAAATGGCTGCTCATTTCAGGTCGAAATAGAATTCGCCGTGACAGTCGAGGCGCGTTGCGTCCGGTGGCGCCAGCTTCGGCGGCTGTTCCCGATGGCATTGCGTACTGCAATCCTGCAGCGCGGTGTGCGTCGATCAAAAGCGACCGGTCGTCGCAGCGTGCGGCTGGCGGTGGTGCGTCGGTTGAGCGATATCAACTCATCGCCGAATGCTTCGATTTGCGCCGAAATGTGGCCGGCGAGTGGCGAGTTTGTCTTCGCAGATGCGGCATGACGTTTTGATGGTGCGGAGCTTGATCTGCGTCAACGACCAATTCCAAATTTCGGAGCAGCTTTTTTCAAGGCGCGCATTTGAATGCGGCGCATAGATCGGGAGAAATGCCATGGCTGATCGCAACGACGCGCATGCGCACGATGCGCAACGAAAATCTCCGTCCGCGACCCGACGTAACTTCCTCCAGGGCCTCGCAGGCGCGGGCGCCGCGATTTCGCTCAGTAGCAAAATCGCCAACGCGCAGCAGGGTGAGATCGGCTATTGGGCCAAGGACCTCACCGACGCTAAGATGACCAATATGTTCAGCACGATCCTGCGGATCCGGTGGTATGAACGGACACTGGTCGACAAGATGCTGACCGATTCGAACTACCGCGGTTACAATCACTTCTATGTCGGTCAGGAAGCTGTTGCGACCGGCGTATGCGCTGCCTTGAAGAACACGGGCGGCGTGATGGAAGCCGATCTCATCTACAGCACGCATCGGCCTTCCGGCCACGCCATCGCCAAGGGCGCTGACATCAAGAAGATGGCGGCGGAGTATGACTTCAGGGCGACCGGCCTGAACAAGGGCTACGGCGGCGAGATGCACATCTCCGACAAGTCGATCGGGTTCATGGGCGCCGACGGCATGATCGGTCCGGGACTCGTGATCGCGACCGGCTCCGCCTTTGCGATCCGAGCCCGCGGCAGCAAGCAGGTGGTCGTCAATTTCGGCGGTGACGGCACTTACGCCACGCCGCACTTCCACAGTGCGCTGAATAACTCAGCGTTGCTCAAGCTGCCGTTCATCTATGTGATCGAGAACAATCTCTATCACCAATATGCGCATTATTCCTGGTCATGTCCGATGAAGGATATCGCGGAGGCCGCAGCGCCTTACGGCATTCCCGGCGTCGTCGTCGATGGACAGGACGTGATGCAGGTCTACAACGTCGCCAAAACCGCGGTTGACCGGGCGCGGGCGGGCCTGGGCCCGACGCTGATCGAGGCCAAGACTTATCGCTACTACAATCACTGGGGCGCGCCCGGCGCCAAGCCCGGCGAACTCGGTGCGTTTGGTTACGATCCGCTGGCGATTTCGTCGTTCCGGCCGGAACGGGAGGTGCGCGACTGGATGACTCGCGATCCCGTCGATATCTGCCGCAACACCCTGATCGGCTGGAAGGTGATCGACGCCGCCAAGGCTGCCGCGATGGAGGCTGCCATCAAGCAGGAGGTTCTCGATGCGGTCGCTTGGGCCGACAAGCAGCCCTTCTGCAAGCCGGAGGACGGTCTGAAGAACGTCTTTGTCGAAGGAAGCGTTCTGCCCCGCCAGTTCGGCTAGGCGAGAACCTGTCAATTCGTCCCAACGTTGCGACTTCGCACAGCGGATTAGAATTTGGAGAGAGACAATGGCACGCAAGAGCTTCATGTACTCGGTCCTTGAGGCAGTTCAGTATGAAATGCGCCAGGACAAAAATATGATCTGGATCTTCGAGCTGACGCCGCCGGTTGCTTCCAACCCCGGTCGGCCGGTGATCAATCTTGAAACCGAATTTGGCCGCTTGCGGGTGGTCAACACCGGTATCGACGAAAACTGGATGGCGGGATGCGTGCTGGGGGCCGGGCTCGCCGGCTCGAAGGCCGCGACCTACATCCCGTATCAAGGGGCATGCATGCCCTTCCAGATGATCCAGAACCACGCGGGCAAGCTGCGCTCGATGACCGGCGGCGATGCCGCCATGCCGGTGGTGTTCATCATGGAGATGACCGGGCAGACGGCCGGGTTTGCCGGCCAGCATTCCGACTACGAGATCGACACCTATTACGCGCACATTCCGGGCGTGAAGACGGTTATTCCCTCCACGCCGGCGGACGCCAAGGGCATGATGGTCTCGGCGCTCCGCGACCCCAACCCGGTGGTGTTCCTCTATGCGGCGGGTCTGCGCGAACTGGTCGAGGAAGTGCCGGACGACCAGTACCTGACGCCGCTCGACAAGGCCGCGGTGCGGACGACCGGAAACGACATCACCATCGTCAGTTCCGGCGCCGGCATGCCGGAAGTGCTCGATGCGGCCGAGAAGCTGCAGAAGGCGGGGATGAAGGTCGAGGCCATCGACCTGCGCAGCCTGAAGCCGATCGATACCGAAACCCTTGTCAAGTCGGTGCAGAAGACCAAGCGGCTTCTGACCTTCGATCAGTCCTACTACACGCTATGTCCGGGCGCCGAGGTTATCGCCCGGGTGGCGGAGAACGTCTCCGGCGCCAAGTTCAAACGTATTGCGTTCCCGGATGCGCCGCCGCCGGCTGCCCCGGAAATGTTCAACTGGATGCGGCCCAATGCCGACCACATCGTTGCCGCGGCGAAGAAGTTTGTCGCCTGAGCTGATGTGCGAAGGCCAGTGATTGAGAAGCCGGCGGATCCCGCCGCCGGTTTCGCATCAAATCAATAAGGGCAAGCTATGTCGGTTGACTCTAACGGTGATGAGTCCAGTGCCGTGTGCCCGGGCTGTGGCGGCTCGAACATCGGCATGGCCCGCGTACGCTCCGCGTTTTTTCACGAGGACCGGCTGGTGGTTGTGGAGGACATTCCGGCGCTGGTCTGCGCCAGCTGTAACGAGCAGTTCTATGACGACCGGACCGTCGTCGTGCTCGACCTGCTTCGTGGCGATGGTTTTCGGGAGGAGGACGCGCGCGAGGAAATACTCGTTCCGGTATTCTCGTTCCGCGACCGCCTCATGGCCGAGGCGGAGACATGATTGCGGCAGGCTACCCCCGCCTGCTTCTGATCGCCGTGAGCCTCATTGCCACCGGCGTCTCGCCAGCGATGGCCCAGCAGGACGAGGGGTTCATGCCCAAGGGCGGCAAGACGTTGTTTCTCGAATTAAAGGACACGCCGCGGGCCGCGGAACTTCGCGAGATCGGCAATCTGACCCGTACCGAGACGCAATGGCGCAGCTTTCTGGCTGAACGGCACAAGCAGTTGAGCGAGCGGGAGGCCATTGAGCTCGCTGGCTATCTCGCGGCGAACCTTCCTCTGCCCGAGGGCGCCATTCAGCAGGCTGAAAGTGGAGGTGATATTGCCTCGGCCTTGCCGCCGGACGGCCGTGAGCTTGCCTGGACGCAGTGCCAATTCTGCCATTCGCTGTTTTCCGGTTACCTGATGCAGCAGCGCGACGTTCAGGGCTGGCGGAGCGTCTTCCTGTCGCCGTTTCATCGGGGGATGAAAATGACCGCACAGCAGCGCGAGACCTTCGCGCGCTATTCAGCCATCAACATGCCGATGAAGGCCGCCGATGTGCCTGCCGAACTGCGTTATTGATGCCGCATGAGCTGAAATCGCAGGAGCGGTGGGGCGCTCCACGGGATGGGAGACAGGCCATGAACTCCATTCGGATGTTTCTTTGCAGCGCACTGATCGTGTGCAGCGCCTTACTGGCCGAACCGCTGTGGGCGGAGACGAAGGATGTTTTTGCGTTCATTCCGGCAGGCGGCAGGATCCTGTTTGCGCAGGTCGTCGCCAGTCGTCCGCCGACTGACGAGCTACAGGCGATCCTGACGGGCAAGCGCACACGGGAGGAATGGCTCGTCTATCTGAAAAGCAAGAACAAGACCTTGCCGGCGCTGCAGCCGCTGAGCGAACAGGAGCTACTGACGCTGGCGGACTATCTGTCGTTCAACATGCCGCTGGCGTCCGGGCAGGGGGCGGCGGATCTGGCCAAGGCTGACTTGACAAAGGCACTGCCGCCTGACGGGCGCGACTTCGCTCTGGAAAAATGTCAGGGCTGTCACATCATCACGGTCGTCATCACGCAGGTTAGACCCGCGGCAGCCTGGCTGGGGACCATGAACAAGCCCAGCCACGCACGGATCAAGCTTTCCCGCGAGCAGCGCGAGGCGCTGGCCAGTTATCTCGTGCTCAACGGCGGGATTTCGATCGATGACGTGCCCAAGGAGCTGCGGGCCGGTGGCGCGTCCTATTGAGATGAGATCGCGACAGCATAAGGCCAGGGAAAATGCTGTTCACCTCGCTTGAGTTTTTCGCTTTTCTGCCGCTGGTCTTGTTGCTGTTCTCGGCGATGCCTGTCACGCAACGATGGGCGGTACTGCTGCTTGCTAGCTACCTCTTTTACGGCATCTGGCAGCCCTTCAATCTTGTCTATCTCGGCGCCGTGACATTGATGGTCTATGGCTGCGGCTGGGCGCTGGAACGGGCGCCGGCTCCTGGCATCAGAAAAGTGCTGCTGGCCGCGGGGCTCATCGCGCTGTTCGGCTCGCTGGTCGCGTTCAAATTCTATGACTTCTTCGCAGGCGAGTTCGAGCGCTCGTTCGCTTCGACATTCCCGATTGTGTTACCGAGACTCGGCGTCAGCACGCCCGTTGGATACTCCTTCTACGCCTTCTCGGCCTCGAGCTACCTGATCGACATCTACGCCCGGCGGCTGAGTGGAAGCCACCGCCCCGGCGCTATCGCGCTCTATATCGCGTACTTTCCAAAAATCTTCGCCGGCCCGATCGAACGCGCGACGGCGTTTCTGCCCCAAATAGTCTCGGGCCCGCGCACGGACCCGGGCCGGGTCGTTCTGGGTCTTCAACTGATCGGCTGGGGCCTGTTCAAGAAGGTCGTCATTGCCGACAATCTGGCGCCACTGGTGGATCGCAATTTCGGCATTGTGGCGTTTGCCTCGCCGATCGAACTCCTGATCAGCGTCTATTTTTTCGCGTTCCAGATTTACTGCGATTTCTCCGGCTATACCGACATCGCAATCGGCGTCTCCCTGCTGTTCGGCCTCCAGTTAATGGAGAATTTTCGCCGACCCTATCTGTCGCGCAGTACTGCCGAGTTCTGGGGCGAGCGATGGCACATCTCGCTCGGGCGCTGGTTCCGCGACTATCTCTATATTCCTTTGGGTGGCAGCCGGTCGGGACCACTGCGCCGCTATATCAATATCATGCTGGTGTTCGTCGTCAGCGGGCTGTGGCACGCAGGCCTCGGCTATGGCGTGGGATGGACGTTTTTGATCTGGGGCGCGCTCAATGGGGCGTATCAGTGGGCCGGGCTGGCCGCGCACAGCTTATGGGAGCGGCTCGGCGGGTTGCTGCCGGCCTTGCGCCAAAGTGCGGCGCTGTCGCTGCTGCGCATCCTCCTGACGTTTCATCTGATCGCGATTTCCTGGATTTTCTTCCGCGCCAGGTCGGTCGGCGACGCGCTGACGGTGGTCAGAAAGATCGGGACGAACCTGCTAGAAATCCCCTATCTGGTTGTCCAGTATCCGTTCACCTGGGAGCATGGCATCGGCTTCGGCCTGATTGCCATTCTGCTGGCCGTGGAGACGCTCGACGAACGCCGGCCGCTCGCGCAGCGCCTGGCCGCGGCGCCGGCGGTTCTACGGTGGGGTTCCTACTATCTCGTGATCTTTGGTCTGCTGATCCTTGGCCGATGGCAGGCAAAGGAATTCATCTACATGCAGTTTTGACGGACGGCGCCAAGGACGAGCAATATGAGCGTGCGACGATGACGCGTCAGGGCAGGTCGGCGATCGCCTTCATCGGAATAGGTCTAATGATCTATGCCGGCGTCTATTTTGCCGCCGAGCGGCTGATGTACCGCAACGGTCACAGCAATCCGTTCTTCAAGATCGCAACCACCGATGTGAAGGCGTTCGACTGGGTAATCCTCGGCGCGTCGCACGCGATGCCGCTCGATTTCGCCGATTTCAACAGCCTGATGCAGGGCGAAACCGGCCTGAAGATCATCAATCTCGCATCGCCCGGCACCGGTCCGCTCTACAATCGCTTTGTGCTGGAGGCGTTTCTGCGCGACCACACTGCGAAGAATGTGCTCTATGTTGCCGATTCTTTCGCCTTCTACGCGCGCGCATGGAACGAGGATCGCTTTGGCGATGCCAAACTGCTCAGGGCGACACCATTCGATCCAGGCACCGCATGGTTACTTTGGCAATATTTTCGTCGGGAAGGTGTCGACGGACGTGCACTCGCTGATTTCGTGACGGGATTCTCG
>JBGQCE010000032.1:0-12408 GCA_041495185.1 Bradyrhizobium sp. | reverse complement strand
TAGGGCGCGAAGCGGCCCCAGGCCTTGTCGCCACCGTTGAGGAGATCGAAACAGATCGCGCCGGGAACGATCGGAATCACGGCTTCGCGTATCCGGAACCCACGGCCCTGTTCGGCGAGCCAGGCCTGAACGCCGCCACCAGCCTCTAACCCGAACGCCGAGCCACCCGCGAGCGCGATGCCATGGATTTGCTCCACGGTGTTGGCGAGGTCGAGCGCGGCGCTCTCGCGCGTGCCGGGCCCGCCGCCGCGCACGTCGATCGCCGCCACGGCCGGCTTGTCGAAAATGACAGCCGTGACGCCGGATGCCAGCCTGGCGTCGTCGGCATGGCCGACGCGGACGCCCGCGATATCGGTGAGGAGATTTTTCAAAGTTCCACAAATGTCTCGTCATTGCGAGGAGCGAAGCGACGAAGCAATCCAGTAAGTACCGAATTCAGCATTCTGGATTGCTTCGCTTCGCTCGCGATGACGATCTCAAACAGCGTTTGCGCTGCTTGCAATTTCGGTCAGGGCCTTACGACCCCTTCGGATTGATCTCGGTGTAGTTGCCCTTGGCATCCCACTTGTAGACGACATAGTCGAGTTGTTTGATGTCGCCCTTGGCATCGAACTCCATCTTGCCGATCACCGTGTCCCAGGAGCCAGCCTTGATCGTGTCCATGACTTTCTTCGGGTCGGTTGTACCGGCCTTCGCCACCGCCTTCGACCAGACCTGCATCGCGGCGTAGGTGTAGAGCGTGTAGCCCTCGGGATCGATGTTCCTGGCCTTGAAACGCTCGACGATCGCTTTCGCGGTCGGCTTGTTGCGCGGGTCGGGACCGAAGGTGAACAGGGTGCCTTCGCCGGCGGGCCCGGTGATGGACGCAAACTCCTTGTCGGCCAGCGCGTCGCCGGCCATCAAGGTCGTCTTCAGGCCCTGGTCGCGCATCTGGCGCACAATCAATCCGGATTCCTGATGGTAGCCGCCGACATAGACAAGATCGATCTTTTCGAGCTTCATGCGCGAGACGATCGCCGTGAAGTCCTTGTCGCCCTTGTTGTAGGACTCGAACATCTTTTCGGTAAAGCCGGCCTTGTTGAGCGCCTTCTTGGTTTCATCCGCGAGGCCTTTGCCGTAGGTGGTCTTGTCGTTGAGGATGGCGACGTTCTTGCCTTTGTAATTTTTCGCAATGTATTCGGCGGCGACCCCGCCCTGCTGATCGTCGCGGCCGCAGACGCGCGCCACGTTCCAGAGCTTGCGCTCCGTGAACAGCGGATTGGTGGAGGCCGGCGTGATCTGCAACACATTGCCGTCCGCATAGGCTTCCGACGCCGGGATCGACGACGAAGAACAGTAATGGCCCGCGACGAACGGGATTTTCGCGCTGGCGAATTTTTCCGCTACCGAGCGCGCCTGCTTGGGATCGCAGGCATCGTCGCCGACTTCCAGCTTGAGTTTCTTGCCGAGCACGCCGCCGGCGGCGTTGAGGTCCGTCACCGCCTGCTCGGCGCCGTTCTTCATCTGCCGGCCGAATGCGGATTCGCCGCCCGTCATAGGGCCCGCCACGGCGATGGTGATGTCCTGCGCAAACGCTGCGGTCGACAGCGCCAACGATGCGCCCAGTGCCAGGCCGATCAGTTTCAATGATTTCATGAGGTGTCCTCGCGGGTAGATCGCTACGGGAAGTACCCGGCCAAGTCGCCGGGTTCGAAAATCGCGCCCATTGTCGGCTGATTTCGCCGCGAAGTCATCGGCAATTTTTGGGCAAATCCACCCCCAACATGTCGTCGTCCCTGCGAAAGCAAGGGATCCATAGCCACCGGCGTTGGTTTTGCGAAAGGTATCGCGACCGTGCTCGATCGTGAGAGCACGGAGTACGGGTCCCCGCTTTCGCGGGGACGACCGGTGGTGTTGCGGCTAGCCCCTTCGGCCGCCTTCCAGATAGGCCGCGCGGATTTCCGGGCGCTGCAATAGCTCAGTGCCGGTTCCGCTGAGTGTAATCAGGCCGTTGACCATGACATAGCCGCGATGGGCCAGCCGCAACGCGTGATTGGCGTTCTGCTCGACGATCAGCACGGTGAGGCCGTCCTGCCGGTTCAGGGTGCGGATTGCGTCGAAAATCTGACGCGCGATCAAGGGCGCCAGCCCCAGCGAGGGCTCGTCCAGCATCAAAAGGCGCGGGCGGCTCATCAAGGCGCGGCCGATCGCCAGCATCTGCTGCTCGCCGCCGGACAGGGTGCCGCCGCGCTGGGTCATGCGCTCCTTGAGCCGCGGAAACAGCGCGAAGACGCGTTCCAGTCCGGCGGTGCGGTCGGCCTCGCTGCTGTCAGTGGCGTCGGCGCCCATCTGCAGGTTTTCCGCCACGCTCATGCGCGGGAAGATCCGGCGGCCTTCCGGCGATTGCGCAATGCGCAGCCGCGCGATCTCGTGGGTCGGCACATCGGTAATATCTCGGCCGTCGAACAGGATTGATCCCGCGCGGGCGCGCGGCCTGCCGAAGATCGTCATCATCAGGGTCGACTTGCCGGCGCCATTGGCCCCGATCAAAGCGACGATCTCGCCGCCGTTGATATCGAGGTCGACGCCTTTCAGCGCCTCGATCTTGCCGTAGGCGGCGCGCAAGCCCCGGATCGCGAGCAGGGGGTTAGTCATGTCGCGCCCCCTTTTTTCCGAGCACGACAGCGTCTGTGCTCCCTCCCCCTGAAAGGGAGAGGGTTGGGGAGGGGGTTGCCGCCGCTTGCGCGAGACTCTCAACATGCACAAGAAGATCGCTGAGCAGACCCGGCAAGTTCGAAAGGACGTCGTTGTTCCAGTACCGAACGACGGCTACGCCTTTCTCAGCGAGCCAACGCGTACGCTGATCATCGGTGCGCTTCCGTTGTTCGGCATGTTGTCCACCATCGACTTCAACCGCAAGGCGGAGGTTCGGACAATAGAAATCGAGCGTGTAAGGCCCGACTGGATGTTGCCTTCGGAAATGAAGACCATTGAGCTGATCGCGGCGAAGCGCATGCCAAAGCCGTGTTTCGGCGTCGGTCATCTTGCCGCGGAGCTTTCGTGCTCGTGCGGTCATGCCTTCTGTGCGGGAAAAGCGTGACCCCCTCCCGCCCGCTTCGCGGTCGACCTCCCCCTTGCAGGGGGAGGTGGGAAATTTGTCATGCGGCGCGGTCACGTTCCGCTCTCCATCACCGCGATAGCTTCTTCCTCGTCGGCGCCGAGATAGGCCGCGATCACCTTGGGATCGTCGCGGACGTTCTGCGGCGTGCCTTCGGCGATCTTCACGCCGTAATCCATCACCACGACATGGTCGGAAATCTCCATTACCACCGACATGTCATGTTCGATCAGCAGGATCGAGGCGCCGTGGTCGGCGCGGATCGAGAGCAAAAGCTCGCTTAAACTTGCGCTTTCGCGCGTGTTCAGCCCGGCGGCCGGCTCGTCGAGGCAGAGCAGGGCGGGCTCGGTGCACATCGCACGCGCAATTTCGAGGCGGCGCTGATCGCCGTAAGGAAGGTTGCCGGCGGCATCGTCGGCCCGATCGAGCAATCCGATGCGGTCGAGCCAGCGCGTGGCCAGATCGATCGCGCGTTTCTCGGCCGAGCGCCAGGACGGCGCGCCGATCAGACCGAGAAACGTGAGACCCGAAGCCAGCATCAGTGCATTGTGCTGCGCGACCATCAGGTTTTCGAGCGCGGTCATGCCCGGAAACAGCCGGATGTTCTGGAAGGTGCGCGCGACTTTTGCCTGCTTGGAAATCCGGAAATCGTTCAGCCGTTCGAGCTGGATTTCCCTGTTGTCATCATGCGTGAGCCGCATGCTGCCTGACGTCGGCTTGTAGAAGCCGGTGATGCAGTTGAACACGGTGGTCTTGCCGGCGCCGTTCGGCCCGATCAAAGCGGTGATCTTGCGCCGCTCGGCGCCGAACGACAGGTCGTTGACGGCGACGATGCCGCCGAAGCGCATCGACAGATGATCGACGGCAAGAATCAGATCGCCGCTCATCCGTGACCCTCCTTGACGAGGTCGGACGAAATGGCCTGGCTGTGCCTGAGGAAGACGGTCGGGGCGCGATGGCCGATCAGCCCGCGCGGCCGCCAGATCATCAGAAGCACCATCGCGATGCCGAATACCAGCATGCGATATTGATCGAAACCGCGAAAAAGCTCGAAGCCGCCGATCATGGCGAGCGCCGCCAGCGCGACGCCGAGCTGCGAACCCATGCCGCCGAGCACGACAATCGCCAGCACCAGCGCCGACTCCTGGAAGGTGAAGGATTCCGGACTGATGAAGCCCTGCCGTGTCGCGAAAAACGCGCCGGCAAATCCGCCGAACATGGCGCCGGTCGCGAATGCCGTCAGTTTCGTGGTCGTGGTGTTGATGCCGAGCGCGCGGCAGGCGACCTCGTCCTCGCGCAGCGCCTCCCAGGCGCGGCCGATCGGCAAACGTCTCAGCCGGATCGTCACCCAGTTGGTAAGCAGCGCAAGCGCCAGAATCAGGTAAAACAGGAACACGATGCGGTGGGTCGGCGAGAATTCGATGCCGAGTTTTGCGGCAAGGCCGTCATCGCCTGACGTGAGGGGAATGCCGAACAAAGTCGGCCGCGGGATGCCGGAAACGCCGTTGGGGCCGCCAGTCAGGCTCTGCCAGTTGATGATGACGAGACGGATGATCTCGCCAAAGGCCAGGGTCACGATGGCGAGATAGTCGCCGCGCAGCCGCAGCACCGGGAAGCCCAGCATCACGCCCCAGAACGCCGCGAGGATGCCGGCCAGCGGCAGGCAGACCCAGAACGACAGTCCGAAATTGGTCGCGAGCAGCGCATGTGAATAGGCGCCGACGGCGTAAAATGCGACATAGCCGAGATCGAGCAGCCCGGCGAGGCCCACCACCACGTTCAGTCCCCATCCCAGCATCACATAGGTCAGCACGAGAATGCCGAGATCGAGGATGTAGCGCTGGTCGTAGAAAATCACCGGCACCAGAAAGGTGAAGATCAACAGCAATGGCGCGATCGCGCGCCGCGCGACCGCAAGGATATTTTGCACCGACGGCGGAACGATCCTGATGGTGCCGACCGGTCCCCACCACTGCCGCAGCAATTCGACGACGATGCTGCCGCCGAACACGGTTGTGACCATGGCGGCGAGATCGCCGAACCTTGTCCAGTAGATCAATTGCCCCGATGGTCCGGCTTCGGTGCGGACGCCGATCATCAGCGAAAACAGCACCAGCGCCACCAGCGCGCTGATCAGGGCTTTCTTGAAGATGAAGGCGATGCCGGGCGCACGCGATGCCGGCATCGGTTCGGGCGCGGGTGCTGTCACGCCGCCGCCCGTCAAACTTTTTCAACTTCAGGCCGGCCCAACAGACCTGTGGGGAGGAAAATCAACACCACGATCAGGATCGAGAACGCCGCGACGTCCTTGTATTCGACGGAGAAATACGCCGACCAAAACGTTTCGATCAACCCGATCGCAAGCCCGCCGAGCATCGCACCGGGCAGCGAACCGATGCCGCCAAGCACGGCTGCGGTGAACGCCTTGATGCCGGCGACAAAGCCCATGAAGAAATCCACGAGGCCGTAATACAGAAGATACATCATGCCCGCGACCGCCGCGAGCGCCGCTCCGATCACGAAAGTCATGGAGATGGTGCGGTCGACGTCGACCCCGAGCAGCGCCGCCATGGTCTGGTCCTGTTCGCAGGCGCGCATGTCGCGGCCGAGCCGGGTGCGCGCCACCAGCCAGGTGAAGATCGCGAGCAGCACGATGGTGGTGATCACGACGACGACCTGCACATTGGACAGCCGCACCACGAAGCCGCCGCTGGCCTCGTGTAGCGTGTAGCCGCCGGTGATGATCGGCGGCACCGGCTTGACGCGGGCGCCTTGGGCCACTTGCGAATAATTGGTCAGCACGAACGACATGCCGATCGCCGAGAGCATCGGCGCAAGGCGGAACGAATGCCGCAGCGGGCGATAGGCGATGCGCTCCACCGTCCAGCCATAGAGCGCAGTTACCGCCATCGATACCAGAAGGACGATCAGCAGGATCACGGGAACCACGGTCAGCCCGATCGAGACCAGGATCAGGAATGTGATCAGCGCGATAAAGCCGCCGATCATGAAGATGTCGCCATGAGCGAAATTGATCATGCCGACGATGCCGTAGACCATGGTGTAGCCGATGGCGATCAGGCCATAGATCGAGCCGAGCACAATGCCGTTGATCAGTTGCTGGGCGAAATAGTCCATGCGCTGCCGCTAACCCTGCCTTTTCCGGCAAAGTGGAAACCGGTTTGCCGCGAGAAATGCCCGCGCTTGTAGAGGATGACGCGGCGATGGCCCCGGCAGCCGGAACGACGCGTCGTCTCATTTTCTAACAGTGGCAACCCGGTGCGGCAACACCGCCCGCTGCGGCCTGGAGGGCTTGTACAGAGGTAGTTTGAGCCCCGGGTTCCGGCTACCGCCATCAGATGATCCGCAGCGGAACCGCAGTTCCCTTGCAACCAATTCCGGATTCTTCAGTTGTCTCTCGTGACGTTCAACAAGGGAGATCCCGATGTCGAATCAGAACCAGAACCCGGGCCAGCAGAACCAGAAGCCGGGTCAGAAGCCCGGCCAGCAGCAGGGCGGCGGCCAGAAGCCCGGGCAGCAGCAGCAGGATCCGAACCGTCAGGGCCAGAACCCCAATCAGCAGGGCAAAGGCGGTCGCTAGGCCGGGCCTAAATTAAGTGAGAGCAGGAAGGTCCCGCCGAAAGGCGGGACTTTTCCTTTTGGCCCCATGATTTTGACAAGGGAGGTACGCCGGTCCGGCGGCTCCCGCAATTAAGGTAAATAAAGGGTTTAAATTGCCCGCCGCAGTTTAAGCGAGTTACCTCGCCGCCAAGCCGCCGCTTCCTTCGAAGCTTGCGGAAAAAGCGGGAAGCGACATGTCCACAAACTGGCGGATCAGTTCATTCAACGGCGCGCTGCTCGCGGCCTATTTTATTCCGACCTGGACCATCGTCGCCTTCCAGATCATGATTTCGCCGATCCACGGCCTCTATGAGCGGCCGAATATTTCGGTCGCATTGTTCATCAGCGATCATTTGCAACTCGCCGCGCTGGCCACGGTCCGCGTCGCCTGGCTTTTGGCATTGGGCAAGCTCACCGTCGTCGCGTTCTTCGCGATCTTCCTGGTGCTCATAACCCGCGCCTCGATCCGCAAAGCCGGCGGCTGCGACGAAGCACTCGCGATGGCGCTGGCGATCGGCAGCGTGATCAGCTTCGCCAGCATGGTGATGGCGTCGCAGGTCGGTGAGACCCAAGCGCTTCGGCTGCATGCGACGGAACTGCTGCTGCTGCTCGGCACCGCGATCGTGTTGCTGGTCGAGCGTCCCGCTCAGCCAGAGACCGATCGCGGCATGTCCACCGATGCTCTATCCCTTCAGCAGCCCCAGCTCCTGAAGCACCGCTGAGGCTTCCTTGACGGCATGGTTAGCTGCGGGCACGCCGCAATAGATCGCCTGCTGCAATATGATCTCCTTGATGTCATCGGGCGTGAAGCCGCCTTCCGTCAGCGCCGCGCGCACATGCAGGCGAAATTCATCCCATTGGCAAAGCGCCAGCAAGGTTCCGATCACCAGCACCCGGCGGGTGCGCTGGTCGAAATGCGGCCGGGTCCAGATATCGGCCCACGCATGGCGCGTGATCAGGTCAATAAATTCCCTGTTGAAAGAATTTGCGTTGGCGGCCGACTTGTCGACCCAGGCATCGCCGAGCACCTTGCGGCGCTGGGCCATGCCGTCATCCCTGCGTTTTTGATCGTCCATGAAAATCCTCCCCGTCATTGCGAGGAGCCAACGGGTCGCGCGAATGCGCGCCCGATGACAGGCTCCGCGACGAAGCAATCCAGACTGTTTCCGAGGTGGGATTTCTGGATTGCTTCGCGGAGCCTGTCATCGGGCGGCGCTTTGCGCCGACCCGTTGGCTCGCAATGACGTTGTTTGAGTAGAGTTAGCGTTGCGTCAGGAAACCGATCACGGCGTCGGTGAAGGCGTGCGGCTGTTCGACATTGGAAATATGCGCGGCGTCGAGGATCGTTAAGGCAGCGCCGGGAATCTGGCTGCGGATGTACTCGCCGGCGGCGATCGGCGTCGACATGTCGTGGCGCCCGGCGATGACAAGCGTCGGGCTCTTGATCTTCGGCAAAAGCGCGCGCTGATCGAGCGTGCTCAGCGCTTCGCAGCAGGCGAGATATCCCTGCACCGGGGAAGCCACCAGCATCGCCTTCATATTCGCCGCGATCTGCGGCTCGCGTTCCCGGAAGTCCGCCGTCAGCCAGCCGGCGATGATGGTGTCGGCCACCGCTGCGATGCCGCCTTCCTTCACCGCCTTGATGCGGTTCAGCCAGTTGGTCGGATCGGGATAATAGCAAGCAGTGTTGGAGAGAATGATCTTGCCGAACCGCTCCGGCGCATTGGCCCCCAACCATTGTCCGACCATGCCGCCCATCGATAGCCCGCACCAGTGCACCTTCTCGATATTGAGGTCGTCGAGGATCGCCAGCACGTCGCGGCCGAAACGTTCCATGGAATAGGGGCCCGGCGGCACGCTGGATTTGCCATGGCCGCGCCGGTCATAGCGGATCACGCGAAAGAGCTGCGTGAGCGCCTTCATCTGCGGCTCCCACATCTGCAGCGTACAGCCCAGCGAATTCGACAGCATCAGGGTCGGTCCGCCGTCACGGCCTTCGACTGTAACGTTGAGCTGGCAACCGTCGGCATCGATCATCGGCATCTTATATTCCTCGTCACGCGCGGGCTAAAGCGCCAACGGGTCCGCGCAAAGCGCGGCCCGCTCACAGGGTTCCGCGCGTCTTCGCATCAGATGACCCGCGCATCCGTGATGTGCGGGACCTAACCATCCCCGTTTGCCTCTGCCAATCCCCAAGCGCCAATCCCAAAGGGCTGTTGCGCTGCGAATATGCATCGCTCGTCATCCTTCAGTCCCCTTTCCTTTGGCGCGGGCGTGCTTTACTTGGGGGCAACGGGCGAAGCGATCCGGGAGGTACGACAATGGCCATGACAATGAATGGCGAAGTTCAACTTGCGGCGCCGCGTGAGGCCGTGTGGGCCAAACTGAACGATCCGGCGGTGCTCAAGGCCTGCATTCCCGGATGCGAGGAACTGGAGAAGACCGAAGACAACGGTTTTCGCGCGGTCGCCAAGATGAAGGTCGGGCCGGTGTCCGCGCGCTTCAAAGGCCGGGTGACGCTGAGCGACCTCGATCCGCCCAATGGCTACAAGATATCGGGCGAAGGCGAGGGCGGCGTCGCCGGCTTTGCCAAAGGTGGCGCGACGGTGGGACTGGCCGACAAGGACGGCGGCACGCTGTTGACCTACAATGTCGAGGCGCAGATCGGGGGTAAGCTGGCCCAGCTCGGTCAGCGGCTGATCAACGGTACGGCCAAGAAGCTGGCCGACGAGTTTTTCGCGAATTTTGCCAAGGCGGTGCAAGGCTAATTTTCTTAGAAAGGCTAGGCCTTGCCGAAGCCCCGGTAAGTCATATCAGGCCATGCCCCAGGTGAGGTTGCTCATTGCCGGGATGGCCCATATTATGGCTTTTGGAATGGTTCTAATGACTGCGCTGCCGTGCAACGCAGCAGCGCAGATGAAGAGAGTGCTGAATGGCCAAGATTTCGCTTATTGTGAACGGTAATCCCGTCAATGCCAATGTCGACCCCCGCACCCTGCTGGTGCAGTTTCTGCGCGAGAATCTGCGGCTGACCGGCACCCATGTCGGCTGCGATACTTCGCAATGCGGCGCCTGCGTCGTGCATCTCGACGGCAAGGCGGTCAAATCCTGCACCACGCTCGCGGTCATGGCTGACGGGCACGAGGTCAGGACGATCGAGGGTCTTGCCGCCGACGGCGCGCCGCTGCATCCGATGCAGGAGGCGTTCCGCGAGCATCACGGCCTGCAATGCGGCTTCTGCACGCCCGGCATGATCATGACCGCGGTCGACCTTGTCCATCGCAAGGGCCACGATCTCTCTGACCACACCATCCGCGAAGAGCTCGAAGGCAATCTGTGCCGCTGCACCGGCTACCAGAACATCGTTCAATCGATCGCGGCCGGCGCCAAGGCGATGGCGAAGTCCGATCTGGCGTAACCGCACCGCGATTAGGAATACCCCATGTACGAATTCAAATATCATCGTCCGGCGACCGTGCGGCAGGCCGCCAATCTCCTGGTCAAGAATGAAGACGCCAAGGTGATCGCCGGCGGCCATACTCTTTTGCCGGTCATGAAACAGCGGCTCGCCAGCCCGCCGCATCTGGTCGATCTCTCCCACATCGAAGGGCTCGACGGCATCGAGATGAAGGGCCGTTCGCTTGTAATCGGCGCCACTGCAAAACATGCCGATGTCGCGGCTTCCGCTATCGTCGGCGAGGCGATCCCGGCGCTGGCCGAACTCGCAGGCATGATCGGCGACCCCGCGGTGCGCCACAAGGGCACCATCGGCGGTTCGCTCGCCAACAACGACCCCACCGCCGATTATCCGGCAGCCTGCCTTGCGCTCGGCGCCACCATCGTCACCAACAAGCGCCGCCTGAAGCCGGAAGAATTCTTCCAGGGGCTGTTCACGACCGCACTCGAGAGTGACGAGATCATCACCAGGGTGATGTTCCCGGTGCCGAAGAAGGCTGCCTACGTCAAATTCCGCAACCAGGCCTCGCGCTATGCGCTGGTCGGGGTGTTCGTCGCCAAGCGTCCGTCGGATGTGCGTGTCGCCGTTACCGGCGCCGGCTCGGAAGGCGTGTTCCGCGTCACCGCGTTCGAGGAAGCCCTGAAGAAGCGTTTCTCGCCCAAGGTGCTCGACGGTATGACGGTGCCTGCGGAAGGGTTGAACAGCGACCTGCACGGCAGCGCCGAATATCGTGCGCATCTGATCGCAGTGCTGGCGCGGCGCGCCGTCGAAGCCGCAACCGGCAAAGTCTGACATTGCCAATTCCTGGTTCATCGAGACTGGCTCTCCCATGAGTGCATCGGCGCTGCCCAATTCCGTCGATGCGATGCTCGACCTCCTGACCTCGCGCGGCTATCTCGCCGAGCGTTCGCTGGCGACAGTGACGTATCTGTCGCTGCGCATGGGCCGGCCGCTGTTTCTCGAAGGCGAGGCCGGCGTCGGCAAGACCGAAATCGCCAAGGTGCTGTCGGCAGCACTCGGACGAAGGCTGATCAGGCTGCAGTGCTACGAAGGACTGGACGTCTCGTCTGCGGTCTATGAGTGGAACAGTGCGGCGCAGATGATTGCGATTCGGCTTGCGGAAGCCGCCGGCGATACCGATCGCGACCAGTTGTCGTCAGACATTTTTGCCGAGCGCTATCTGATCAAACGGCCGCTGCTGCAGGCGCTGGAGCCGGATGTGGCAGGCCCCCCGGTGCTCTTGATCGACGAACTCGACCGCGCCGACGAGGCGTTCGAAGCCTATCTTTTGGAAATTCTCTCCGACTTCCAGGTGACGATACCTGAACTGGGCACCGTGAAAGCGCCGCATCCGCCGATCGTCATCATCACCTCGAACCGCACCCGTGAAATTCACGACGCGCTGAAGCGCCGCTGCCTCTATCACTGGGTGGACTATCCCAGCGCCGAGCGCGAGCTTGCGATCGTCAAATCGCGCGTGCCCGGCATCTCCGCAAAACTGTCGCAGCAGGTGGTCGGCTTCGTGCAGGCGCTGCGCGAGCAGGATTTCTACAAATCGCCTGGTGTGGCCGAGACCATCGACTGGGCCACCGCGCTGACCGAGCTCGACGCCCGCTCGCTGACCCCGCAGGTGGTGGGCGATACGCTCGGCGCGCTCCTGAAATACCAGGACGACATCGCGCGGATGCAGGGCGACACGCTGCAGAAGGTTTTGAAAGAGGCGACGAGCGAAAGTTAGTTCGCGCGTTGTAACAAATGCTGTCATTCCGGGGCGCGCGAAGCGCGAACCCGGAATCTCGCGCCGCAATCTCCAGATTCCGGGTCCGCGCCAAGAGGCGCGTCCCGGAATGACGGGAATTAAGTCGCAAACCGGGTTGTCCGATGGCCATTAATCATCTCGCCCCTGAAACCGGCCAAATGGCCGACAACGTCATCGGCTTTGCCCGCGCGCTGCGCGCCGCCGGGATTCCGGTCGGGCCCGGCGCTGTGATCGATGCGCTGAACGCGCTGCAGGTGATCGAGATCGGCAACCGCGCCGACGTCTTCACGACGCTGGAGGCGATCTTCGTCAAGCGCCACGAGCATGCGCTGATCTTTGCGCAGGCGTTCGACCTGTTCTTCCGCGCCGCCGAATACTGGATGCACATGCTGGATTCGATGCCGCTGCCGGATCACGCCAAGAAAAAGCCGCCGCCGGCCTCGCGGCGCGTCCAGGAGGCGCTGTCGCAACCCC
>JBGQCE010000031.1:0-12573 GCA_041495185.1 Bradyrhizobium sp. | reverse complement strand
GGCCCGACAGCCGGGTCAGCTCGGAATTGCTCATTCGCCTTCCGTTTCGCGCCCCGTGCATCGCAGAGATTAACACAAAGTCCGACCAAAGCGAGGCGCCGCTAGGCCGGTTAACGGATTGGTGATCGAGGGGTTCCGCAGAGGCGAGGGTCCGTAGCCCGGATGGAGCGCAGCGAAATCCGGGGCCTGCGGATCATGAATCCCGGATTGCGCTGCGCTCCATCCGGGCTACGAGGTGCTTCATGTCATCGCGAGGCGCGAAGCGACAAGGCAGCGCTTTCTCAGTCCGCCTTCTTCGCCAAATGCGCGTGCGGCCGGCCGAAGTCGGGCACGGCCGAATCCTGGCCGATCTCGACGATGCCGCGGCGGATCGCGCGGGTACGGGTGAAATGCTCGAACAGCGCCTCGCCATCGCCGCGGCGGATCGCGCGGGTGAGCTTGGAGAGGTCCTCGTTGAAGGTACCGAGCATTTCCAGCACCGCATCCTTGTTGGCGAGGAATACGTCACGCCACATGATCGGGTCGGAGGCTGCGATGCGGGTGAAGTCGCGAAAACCGCCGGCGGAGAATTTCATCACTTCCGACGACGTCACCTGGCCGAGTTCGTCCGCGGTGCCGACGATGGTGTAGGCGATCAGATGCGGCAGGTGGCTGGTGATCGCGAGCACCAGATCGTGATGATCGGGTGTCATGATCTCGACCTTGGCGCCAAGCGCTGCCCAGAACGCGCGCAGCCTCTCGACTGCCTTCGGGTCGGTGCCATCAGGCGGAGTTAAAATGCACCAGCGGTTGATGAACAGTTCGGCGAAACCGGAGTCGGGGCCGGAGTGCTCGGTGCCGGCCACGGGGTGCGCCGGCACGAAATGCGCGCCGGCAGGCAAATGCGGCGCCATGTCCCGTACCACTGCGCCCTTGACCGAGCCGACGTCGGAAACGATCGCGCCCGGCTTGAGATGATCAGCGATTTCCTGCGCGACCGGGCCGCAGGCGCCGACCGGGATGCAGAGGATGACGAGATCGGCGTCTTTTGCCGCCTCCGCATTGGTTTCCACCACGCGGTCAACAATCCCGAGCTCCATCACCCGCGCGCGGGTCTTCGCCGAGCGCGCGGTGGTGACGATTTCGCCGGCCAGTCCATGTTCACGCGCGGCACGCGCGATCGAGCCGCCGATCAGCCCGAAGCCGATCAGCGCGATCTTTTTGAAGTGCGGTCCGCCGCTCACTTGCGCGCCATGAAGTCGCGCAAGCCTTCGGCTACCAGGCGATTGGCCTCTTCGGTGCCGATGGTCATGCGCAGCGCGTGCGGCAGGCCGTAATTGTTTAAGGCCCGCAGCACCAGGCCGCGTTTGGTCAGAAACGCGTCGGCATCATCCGAGGTCTTGCCCTTCTCGAGCGGAAAATGGATCAGGATGAAGTTCGCCACGCTCGGGGTTACCTTGAGGCCGAGCTTTGCCACTTCGTCCGTCAGCCAGTTGCGCCATTTCTCGGTGTGCGCCTTCGACATCTGCTGATGCGCGGTGTCCTCGATCGCCGCCACCGCCGCCAGCATCGCCGGCGTCGAGACGTTGAAGGGTCCGCGAATCCGGTTCACCGCGTCCACGATGTGGGCCGGTCCGAACATCCAGCCGATCCGCAGCGCCGCGAGCCCGTGAATCTTGGAAAAGGTGTGGGTCATGACCGTGTTGTCGGATGTCGCCACCAGTTCGATGCCGAGTTCGTAGTCGTTGCGCGACACGTAATCGGAGTACGCCGCGTCGAGCACCAGCAGCACATGCGGCGGCAATCCGGCGCGCAGCCGCTTGACCTCGTCGAACGGCAGATAGGTTCCGGTCGGGTTGTTCGGGTTGGCGAGCCACACCAGCTTGGTGCGCGGCGAGACCCGCTTCAGGATCGCGTCGACATCCGCGGTAAAATTGGTCTCGGGCGCGACGACGTTGATGGCGCCGTTCGCCTTTGTGGCGATCGGATACACCAGAAAGCCGTGGGTGGTAGAGATCGCCTCGTCGCCATGGCTCAGATAGGTGTGCGCCAGCAGGTTCAGAATTTCGTCGGAGCCAGCGCCGCAGATGATGCGGTCGGGGTCAAGCCCGAAGGTGCGGCCGATCGCCTCGCGCAGCACGCGCGAAGTGCCTTCCGGATAATCCTCCAGATGCGAAGCCGCCTGCTTGTAGACCTCGATCGCCTTCGGCGAGGGTCCGAACGGCGTCTCATTGGCCGACAGCTTGAACACCTTGCGGCCCGGCTCCGGCACCGGGCTCTTGCCGGGCGTGTAGGGCGCAATATCGAGAATGCCGGGATTCGGCACTGGGCGGGGCATCGTCAACTCCGAAAGTCAGGGGCGGCAGTCAAGACTTCGCTGCGCCGTTAGTGCGGCGGATTTGGCATTCGCTCAGTGCCTCCGCATCTTCTGTAGCGAATGCCAAATCCTAAGCCGCACTACAATCTATATTTTGCTAGTGCCCGGTGGCTCTCGCATTCGCAAAGAGCATGCCGCAACTGATGCGAATGCGAGAGTCGGGCACTAGCTGGGCACCGTATAGCGCGTTGCATGGCTGCCGACGAGAGCCGATGAACGCACCGACGCCCCGGCCTCGATCAAGGCCTTCTTGATCTTTTCGAGGCTGGTGGAGCCCGCCACCGACACCAACAGGGCCGCGCCGTCGAAGGCGCTATCCGGCACTGCGACGATTTCGGCCAGCGGCGACAGCGCGCGCGCAATCTCGGCGTTCCAGCCGGACACCCGTACGCTCCACATCTCGACTTCGGTCACCATGGCGCTGTCGGCGACGCGCGACACCACGAACACCGGAAGCGCGGCTGGATGATCGGCGCGCTCGACGAACGGCAACCGCGCGATGATCTTCGGCGCGCCATTCGCCTCAAGCGCGATCCACCACGGGGTGCGGCTGGACGTAGCTGACACCAGCGCCAGATCGCCCTTCGATTTGGCCACAGCTTCGACCGCGGCCGGTGCGCTGAAATGCGAGACGTAGGGAACGGTGAATCCGAAATGAAACCGCGCCGAATCCCGCATCGCGGATTCGCCGAGCGAAATATCGGCATGCACCGAAAACGGCGCCTGCACATAGGTGAAGGTCGAGATGATGACGCGCCAGATGCTCTCGACGGTGTCGAGCGGCAGAATGCCGCGATGACGCTCGACCAGCCGGCGCATCATGTCGGCCTCGCGCGCCGGGCGAAACGCCGAGCCGACCTCCTGGGTCTGCTTCACCTGTATCAGCCGATCGATGATGTCGCCGCGCGCCATCAGCAGGCGGTGGACCTGCTCGTCGATGGCGTCGATCTCTTTGCGCAGCACCTCGAGCGAGGGTGGAGCGGGGGGCGATTGAGACATCTTCAAACCCTTAGGGCCGGAACGGTTAAATCCGGCCGGCAGACAAGGGCATTGATTAGGTAAGACGGTCGCCAAAAGCAAAGAAAACGTTGAGCGTTCTGCCGGCCATCGGCGGTGGGTGCCTTGGTTAACCCAAAGCTTTTCTTGACGAAAAGCTCATTCGGGATTAGCCTATGCTTCATTCCGTGGTCATTTGAGCCGGCCGGCTTGCAGCCACGTTAAACAACTCGCTAAACAGGCCGGGGACAGAAGTGATCCCGGCCGAACATATGTTCAGGCCGGGTTTTTTATGGCCTGATTTCCGTGGTGGTATGCAAACCTCCCGAGGGGGTCGGTATCAAGATGACAAGCGTGCAGTCGATACCAAGTCCGGCGATCCATACCGAGGAGCGGGCGCACGAAGCGGACCATCCGAGTTCGCTGCTGGCGCTGTTCGGCGCTGAGCAGCCGTTGAAGCTCGATTGCGGCGTCGATCTTAAGCCGTTCCAGATCGCCTACCAGACCTATGGCGAACTCAACGCCGATCGTTCCAACGCCATTTTGATCTGCCACGCGTTGACCCTCGATCAGCATGTCGCCAATGTTCATCCGCTGACCGGCAAGCCGGGCTGGTGGGAAACCATGGTCGGCCCTGGCCGGCCGCTCGATACCGAGCGGTACTTCATCATTTGCGCGAATGTGATCGGCGGTTGCATGGGCTCGACCGGTCCGGCATCGACCAACCCGGAAACCGGGAAAGTATGGGGACTGGATTTTCCGATCATCACCATTCCCGACATGGTGCGCGCGCAGACCATGCTGCTCGACCGCTTGGGTATCGAGACATTGTTTTGCGTGGTTGGTGGCTCGATGGGCGGCATGCAGGTGCTGCAGTGGACTACCGCCTATCCTGCCCGCGTGTTCTCGGTGCTGGCAGTCGCCTGCAGCACACGCCACTCCGCGCAGAACATCGCGTTCCACGAACTCGGCCGGCAGGCTGTCATGGCCGACCCGGACTGGCGTCATGGCCGCTATTTTGAAGAGGGCGTCTATCCGCATCGCGGCCTCGGCGTCGCGCGGATGGCCGCGCATATCACCTATCTCTCGGACGCAGCGCTGCATCGCAAGTTCGGCCGGCGGATGCAGGACCGCGACCTCCCGACATTCTCGTTCGACGCGGACTTCCAGGTCGAGAGCTATCTTCGCTATCAGGGCTCGTCCTTTGTCGAGCGCTTCGACGCCAACAGCTATTTGTATCTGACGCGGGCGATGGACTATTTCGACATCGCCGCCGATCATAATGGCGTGCTGGCGAAGGCGTTCAGCGGCATCCAGACCCGGTTCTGCGTGGTGTCGTTCACCAGCGACTGGCTGTTTCCGACGTCGGAGTCGCGCGCGCTGGTGCATGCGCTCAACGCCTCGAGCGCACGGGTTTCATTCGCGGAAATCGTGACCGATCGCGGACACGACGCATTCCTGCTCGATGTTCCCGAGTTTTTCGATATCTCCCGAGCATTCCTGCAATCCGCGGGCAAGGCGCGCGGCCTGAGGCAACCAGCATGACCATGCAACAACAGGCCTTGCCGCTGACCGGTGAGGTGCCGCGGGATACCGGGCATTATCGCGGCGATCATCTCCTGGTAGCGGAGATGGTCGAGCGCGGCTCCAAGGTGCTCGACGTCGGCTGCGGCGAGGGCGACCTCCTGCAATTGCTGGAGAGCCGCGGCATCGACGGCCGCGGCATCGAGCTGTCGCGCGAGGGCGTCAACCGCTGTGTCGCCAAGGGTCTCGCGGTGGTACAGGGCGACGCCGACACCGACCTCGTCAATTATCCCGACGACGCCTTCGACTATGTGATCCTGTCGCAGACCCTGCAGGCGACGCGGCAGCCGCGCGCGGTGCTGGAGAATTTGTTGCGGATCGGACGGCGCGCCATCGTGTCATTCCCGAATTTCGGCTTCTGGAAGATGCGGCTTCAATTGCTGGTCGGCGGTCACATGCCGCGCACCGAAAATTTGCCGGCCACCTGGTACGACACGCCGAATATTCATTTCTGCACCATCAAGGATTTCGTGCAGCTCTGCGACGAGATCAACGTCAAGATGGAACGCGCGGTCGCGCTCGATCTTTACGGCCGGCCGCTGCGGCTCAGCGCGCCCTGGTGGTTCTGGAATATGTTCGGCGAGCAGGGCGTGTTTTTGCTGAGCCGCGCAGAGAAGACGAAGTAACATCGCCCGTCATTCCGGGGCGCGCGTCAGCGCGAACCCGGAATCTCGAGGTTCCGGGTTCGAGGCTTCGCCTCACCCCGGAACGACGGTATTAGCCTGCCATCGACCTTGGATCACGCACCGGCCAGCGTCCGGCTTCGACCAGCGTTATGAAGCGCTCGACCATTTCGTTGAACAGCGCCGGTTCCTCGAGATTGAGCACGTGGCCGGACTTCGGAAAGAATGCCAGCCCTGCCGCCGGCAAATGCTTCTTCAGGAACATGCTGGGCTCGATGCAATTGTCGTCCTCGTCGCCGCAGATGATCAAGGCAGGTGTCGGGACTTTCCGGATGGTCTCGGTCAGCGTGTAGATCGAGGGCCGGCCACCCTGGAAGCTGCGCATGGTGTCGGCCGAGCCTTTGGCATCGTGCCGGGCCAGCGAGTCGTAGAAATCCGCGTGTCCGCGCGGGTCCTTCAACAGGAACGGAATCCGGCTCGGCGCCTCGCGCGTCGCCTTCGCCACTTCGGCAGCGCCGATCGTCTCATACTGCTCGGCATTGGCCCGGCATTGCTTGCGGAACGCATCGAGGTTTTCGAGGCTCGAACCTGAACCAACGGCCGCCAGCGTCATCGACATCGCGCGCTCCGGCGCGTTCAGCCCGATCTGCAGCGACGAATAGGAGCCCATCGACAGCCCGACGAAATGTGCTTTTGCGATTTTCAGGTGATCGAGCACGGCGAGCGCATCGGAATAGAAATGCTTGTAGGTGTAAACGTCTGACGAGGGCGGCACGTCCGACGGCGTATAGCCGCGCGCGGAATAGGCAATGCAGCGGTGCCCGCGCGAGAAGTAACGCATCTGCGGTTCCCAATTGGTGTGGTCGGCTGCGAATTCGTGCAGAAAGATGATGGGCGTACCGCTGCCTGCCTCTTCGAAATAGAGGCGGACTTTGTCGCTCGTTACGGCATAGGGCATTTTTAAAATTCCTCCCGGCTTCTTCTTGTTTGATCGTCTTAGCGTTCGAGTGATGCGATCAGTCTGACATTGGCTTGCTCGACGGCATTGAGCGGCACATCCCAGGCATACGGCCGATACCAGGCAAAGCGGCCAAAATGCGCAGCCAATGCCGGATCCCGGAAGAAGCGGCCGCGCCGTGCGTAGATTTCGTTGCGCGCGAGCCGTAGCTGATCTGCGGTCAGGCCGCGTAACATCGCAGCGGTCAGCCTGACACGGTCCGAATTGGCGAAAATGAAGTCCTGCTCCGGAACAGGCACCGGAGCCGGCGCAGGCGCAACTGGCGTCGGGTCATTTTTCGCCGACGCCATTGGCGTGATCGTCGGTCGGGGCTTTTCTGGCGCAATCGGCGGTGACGTCACTGCTTGGGCCGGCGCACCTTTTGCCAGAAAGATGTCGCCGTCGATCTCGTCGTAGTATGCGGGAAATTGAGTTCCGCCGACGCTCGATGCCAGCATTTTCACCTTGGCGCGCGTCTGTTTTGCCACGGCGACCAGCGAATTCTCGGGGTCTTCAAGCAAAGGCAGGAAGCTGCGGGTGAAAATCGAATTCGGGTTGGCATCGTTATCCGACAATCGATCGAGCGCCACTTCACCGAGGCCCGCCGAATAGATCATGAATACGCCGCCGGGCACCTGGGTGCCTGCAAGACCGCGCGCGCCGCCCACGGAGCGGCCGTTGCTCTGGCGAAACGGATTTTCACGGCAGGCATCGAGCACGATGATCTGGGTGCGGGTACCCCGCGATTTGAGCCGCTGGATCATGTTGTCGGTGGAGATCGAGACGTCCTTCAACAGGCTCTGCTGTTCCGGCGCGACTTTCGGCGCGTCGACGGGAATAAGAAAGTTCGCTCCGTCGATTTCGATGCCGTGACCGGAATAAAACAGGAAGGCGGTATCGCCGGGCTGGATCGAATTCTCGAACGCGCTGAATTTTTCGACATACTCCCGCCACGCCAGATTTTCCGCGAGCGTTACCCGAAACCCGAGTTGCTGGAGGCTCCGCCCTACGGCGCGCGCGTCGTTCACCGCCTTCTGCAGCGGGGTTACATTTTGATAGGCGTCGTTGCCGACCACGAAGGCCAGCCGGTTTTGGGCGTGCGCCACGCCGCTGGCCAGCGCAAGAACCATGGTGAGGCCGATCACCCACGGGGATTTCATTCAAATCCTCCTCGTCGATCCCAACTGCTCGGACGAGCGAGGGTTAGTATTCAACAACTGCATCGCCGGTGGCAATGGTGCCGCCTGCGATCACCTCGGCATAGATCCCGCACTCGTTGTGGCCGAGGCGGCGCATCAGCGCGGCCGGGATGTCGAGGTCGCGTACGGCTGTTTCCGGGTCGACATTGGTCGCGGCGCAACGGGTGATCCGCTTCACAACCTTCAGGCGCGTCTCGCCAATGGCGAGCGTCCGGTCGAGCAATTCGAACTCGTGCCATGCCGGCCAGCCGCTGACATAGAGGTTGGCGCGGAACCGCAGCGGATCAACGGGTAAGCCCACCATGTTCTCGATCGCGGCAACGCTGCCGAGATTGATGATGGAAACGACTTTCCTGGCGACATCCGAAAAACTGTGGCCCTTGCTGGAAAGAACTTTCGGGGGTCCCTTGATCGCTCCGGCGAAGCCGGTCGCGAAGAACCGCTCGATGACGGCCCGGCCTTCGGCCGTTTCGAGATTGCCCTGTGCTGCGATCGAGCCGTTTTGGCTGATGGTCAGGACGTTGCTCGTGTCGTCGAAATGCGTGTGCAGCGCCGCCAGCCATTCGTCCCGCATCAGCATCAGGAAGTAGGCCTTCGCCATCCACTTCGGGTCCGCGGGGTCGAAGCCGCTGGGGCCGTTTTCGACGGCATAGCGGCGATCGGCCGGGAACGTCTGGCCGACGCCCAGCGCGACAGACCTCAGCAGTTCCGGGGAGAGGCCTTTGACGGGGTAGCGGTAAAGGCTGGCGATCTTGGCGGGCTGACTGGGAGACATCCGGTTTCTTAAGAGATTTCAGGGCGGGGCGCCACCGTACACGAATTTGTGAGCCTGCCTCTTCCGTTTCCGCAAAGTCCTTCCCACATTTGCCTCAAGCCGGCGTGAGCGTCGGCGACGCGACCGTTTAGCCGGGTTGAGGAATGTCAATGCGGCCAGCGGAACCCCAATGAAGATGCTGTGTCCGTGCCACGCGCACGATCCGCCAAAGTGTGGGCGGTTTGGCGACCAGATCGTGCGCTCTTCTAAGTTTGAAGCGCGATCGGACGCAAAACCGGCGGCCACTTTTGCTGATCGCGCTTCGGGCGGAGTGGCAGGCTGAGGGAAATATCCTATGAATATCGAAAAATACACCGAGCGTGCGCGCGGTTTTATCCAGTCGGCGCAATCGCTGGCGATGCGCGACGGCCACCAGCAGTTTTCGCCGCTGCATATGCTGAAAGTGCTGCTGGACGACAGCGAAGGCCTTGCGGGCGGCCTGATCGACCGCGCCGGCGGCAATTCGCGCGCGATCCTTAAAGCCACCGAAGACGCGCTCAACAAGCTCCCAAAAGTTTCCGGAAGCGGCGCCGGGCAGGTTTATCTCGCGCCCGAACTGGCGCGCGCGTTCGATGCCGCGGAAAAGGCCGCCGAGAAGGCCGGCGACAGTTTCGTTACCGTCGAGCGGCTGTTGCTGGGGCTGACGCTTGAGAAGGACAGTGACGCCGGCGGCATCCTGAAAAAAGGCGGCGTCACACCGCAGAACCTGAATGCGGCGATCGAAGCCTTGCGCAAGGGCCGCACCGCCGACAGTGCGACCGCGGAAAATGCCTATGACGCGCTGAAGAAATATTCGCGCGACCTCACCCAGGCGGCCCGCGACGGCAAGCTTGACCCTGTGATCGGGCGTGACGAGGAAATCCGCCGCACCATCCAGGTGCTCTCGCGCCGTACCAAGAACAATCCCGTGCTGATCGGCGAGCCCGGCGTCGGCAAGACCGCGATCGTTGAGGGTCTTGCCTTACGGATTCTCAATGGCGACGTGCCGGAAAGCCTCAAGGACAAGAAACTGCTGTCGCTCGATCTCGGCGCGTTGATTGCAGGCGCGAAATATCGCGGCGAATTCGAGGAACGGCTGAAAGCCGTGCTGCAGGAAGTCACCTCGGCCGAAGGCAGCATCATCCTGTTCATCGACGAGATGCACACCCTGATCGGCGCCGGCAAGGCCGACGGCGCCATGGACGCGTCCAATCTGCTGAAACCTGCGCTGGCGCGGGGCGAATTGCATTGCATCGGCGCGACCACGCTGGACGAGTACCGCAAGCACGTCGAAAAGGATGCCGCATTGGCGCGGCGGTTCCAGCCGATCTTCGTCTCCGAGCCGACGGTGGAGGATACTATTTCGATCCTGCGCGGTCTTAAGGACAAGTACGAACAGCACCACGGCGTGCGCATCACCGATTCCGCGCTGGTAGCGGCGACCACGATGTCGAACCGTTACATCACCGATCGTTTCCTCCCCGACAAGGCGATCGACCTGATGGACGAGGCGGCTGCACGGCTGAAGATGCAGGTCGATTCCAAGCCGGAAGAACTCGATTCGATGGATCGGGAAATCATCCGGCTCAAGATCGAGCAGGAGGCGCTGAAGAAGGAAAGCGACGCTGGCTCGAAAAGCCGCTTGCAGACGCTGGAAAAGGAACTCGCCGAGCTCGAGAAGAAGTCGGCCGACCTGACCTCGCGCTGGAGCGCGGAGAAGAACAAGCTGTCAAATGCGCAGAAACTGAAGAGCGAGCTCGACGGCTTGCGCATCGAGCTCGCCAACGCGCAGCGCCGCGGCGAATTCCAGCGTGCCGGCGAACTGGCCTATGGCCGGATTCCCGAGCTTGAGAAGAAGCTCTCCGACATCGAGGCCAGGGAAGACAGCGGCGAGATGATGGAAGAGGCCGTTACGGCCAACCACATCGCGCAGGTGGTGTCGCGCTGGACCGGCGTGCCCGTCGACAAGATGCTCGAGGGCGAGAAGGACAAGCTGCTTCGGATGGAAGACAGCCTCGGCAAGCGGGTGGTCGGCCAGGCCGAAGCGGTGCATGCGGTGGCGACCGCGGTGCGGCGTTCGCGCGCCGGCCTGCAGGACCCGAACCGCCCGATGGGCTCGTTCATGTTCCTGGGGCCGACCGGCGTCGGCAAGACCGAGCTGACGAAAGCATTGGCCGAATATCTGTTCGACGACGAGACCGCGATGGTCC
This sequence comes from Bradyrhizobium sp., assembly GCA_041495185.1. Taxonomy (GTDB): domain Bacteria; phylum Pseudomonadota; class Alphaproteobacteria; order Rhizobiales; family Xanthobacteraceae; genus Bradyrhizobium. The sequence goes on along the minus strand of JBGQCE010000031.1, from coordinate 1,815 downwards.
GCCTCGACATGTCCGAATACATGGAAAAGCATTCGGTGTCGCGGCTGATCGGCGCGCCTCCGGGCTATGTCGGCTATGATGAGGGCGGCGCGCTCACCGAAGCGGTGCGGCGGCGGCCTTATCAGGTGGTGCTGTTCGACGAGATCGAGAAAGCGCACCCGGATGTCTTCAACGTGCTGTTGCAGGTGCTCGACGACGGCCGTCTGACCGACGGTCAGGGCCGCACCGTCGACTTCCGCAATACGCTGATCATCATGACGTCGAATCTCGGTTCGGAATTCCTCGTCAACCAGCCGGAAGACGAAGACACCTCGGCGGTGCGCGACCAGGTGATGGGCACGGTGCGCGCGCATTTCCGTCCCGAGTTCCTCAACCGCGTCGATGAGATCATCCTGTTCCACCGCCTGCAAAAGAGCGAGATGGGCCGGATCGTCGAGATCCAGTTCGGCCGGCTCACGAAGCTGCTGGAAGACCGCAAGATCGTGCTCACGCTCGATGCCGCGGCGCGCGACTGGCTGGCCGCCAAGGGCTGGGATCCCGCCTATGGTGCGCGTCCCCTGAAGCGGGTGATCCAGCGCAATCTGCAGGATCCGCTGGCGGAGATGATCCTCGCCGGCGACGTCAAGGACGGCGATCGCGTTGCCATTTCAACGGAAGGCAACGTGCTCACCTTCAACGGCAAGGCGCCGCAGACTGCCGAAATCGCGCAGTTCGAAGCGCCGGTGCCGAAACGGAAAATGCACTAAGCTTGCTGTTCGTTATGTCCGGGATAAAAGTGTCAACGAGCCCGCGCAAAGCGCAGCCCGATGACAGGCGCCGCGCGTCTTCGCGCCAGACATCCCGGGCAAGACACCGTTAGCGATTGCTGATTTGCCGTACGCCGCCGGTACCCGCGGCGTCAGACACGCGCGCCGCCGCGCTGCCGCGATTATTCATCATGCCATCGAGACGATCGCGTTCCTTCTCGAAGCTCGCTATCAGCGGCCCGTCGAGCGAGCGGCCGCGCGGCAGCTTGATGCGCATCGGGTCGACGAAGCGTCCGTTGACCAGGATTTCGTAGTGGACGTGGGGCCCGGTCGATTGCCCGGTTGAACCGACGAAGCCGATCACCTGGCCCTGTCGCACCCGTTTGCCGGGCTCCAAGCCCTTGGCGAAGGCCGACATATGCCCGTAGGCGGTCTCGTAACCGTTGTTGTGCTTCAGGCGGACGTATTTGCCGTAACCGCCTTCCCGGCCGACCTTCTCGACGACGCCGTTGCCGGAGGCGAAGATCGGGGTGCCGTAGGGCGTGGCCCAGTCGACGCCGGTGTGCATCTTGACGTAGCCGAGGATGGGATGGCGGCGTCCGCCGAAGCCCGAGCGCATGATCGCGTTGTTGACGGGTTTGCGTACCAGGAACTTCTTCGCGCTCTTGCCGGTCTCGTCGTAGTAGTCGACCACCGCGTCGTCGGGGGTCTGGAAGCGATAGTACTTCTTGGTCTCGCCGCCGACGGTAAGGGAGGCAAACAGCACCTCGTTCTTCTCGGTGATGGCGGAGCCTTCGTCGTCACCGGCGTAGAAAACGTCGAAGGAATCGCCGGGCTGCACCTTGCGCTGGAAGTCGACGTCATAGGAGTAGATGCGGACCATGTCTTCGATGATGGCCGGCGGCACCTTGTTGCGCAACGCGGTCTCGTAGATGCTTTGATAGAGCCGCACGCCGCTGCCGTCGTCATCCTCGTCATCGCTGTTATCGGCGGTCTCGGCGACGGTGTTCAGGCTCTGCACGTCGACGGCGACGTATTTGCCGAGGTCGGACAGCGCGGCTACGGCTTC
>JBGQCE010000030.1:0-12639 GCA_041495185.1 Bradyrhizobium sp. | reverse complement strand
TCACCAGTCATTGCCTTGCCGTAGTCTCCTGCCCTGTATGCCGGAAAATAATCAACATTGGTGCTCTGATATTGCTGACTAATAGATTTGTACTTTTCCCTGTCAAGAATACGACCGCACAAATAGGCTGTTCGCTGGTTATTGGACCAGATCCTTTTGAAGTGAGCCAGGCCGCTTTGTGGATCGTCATTTATCCCGGCCGTTCCTCCATTGTCATAGTACCGAACACCTTGTTCGCTTAAGTAATGAAAGGTCTTCCATAAAATTCCATAAGCGGCATTTATCTTGTATCCTGTGTTACTGAGGGCCAACAAATGGCCATAGGCCACATTATCGCGGATCAGGATTAGGTTGGCTCCAACGATCTCTCGACCGAGGTGAGCGGGGTGATCTCCGGGATTGGCGGCAGATTGGCCAAGGACGGCGCCGGCACGCTGACGCTGTCGGGCGTCAACACCTATACCGGCGCGACCTTCGTCAATCAGGGTACGCTGCTCGTCAACGGTTCCATCGCCTCGTCCTCACAGATCTTCATACAGGGCGGGACACTCGGCGGTACCGGCCAGGTGAGCAGCATTGCTCTCGTCGTCGTCGGTAGCACCTTCGCGCCAGGTTCGGGCGTCGCCGGCACCAGCATGAATGTCAACGGTAGTCTCGCGTTTCAGTCCGGCACGATTTACCTGATTCAGGTCAGTCCCGCTGCCGCGTCGAGCGCCAATGTCACGGGCACGGCCGCGCTGGCGGGCACGGTCAACGCGCAGTTCGCGCCCGGCAGCTATGTGACCAAAAGCTTTACCATTCTCTCCTCGGCCGGCCTTAACGGCACCACCTTCGATTCGCTGACCACGGCCAGCCTGCCCGCCGGCGTCACCGCCAGCCTGAGCTACCAGAACAACAAAAACGTGATCCTCAATCTCGACGCGGTGCTTGGGGCAGGAGGAGGAGCTGGTGGTGCGGGCGCCACGCTTAACCGCAACCAGCAGAGCGTCGCCACCTCGATCAACAATTTCTTCAACAATGGCGGCGCGCTGCCGCCGGCTTTCGTCAGCCTGTTCGGGCTCACCGGCTCCAGCTTGGGCAACGCGCTGACGCAGGCTTCCGGCGAGACCGCGACCGGATCGCGGCAGACGACCTTCAACGCGATGGGCCAGTTCATGGGCGTGCTGACCGATCCCTTCATCGCCGGACGCGGCGGGGTCGGAATGGCGGGCGGGCGGGCGATGCCGTTTGCGGAAGAAAACGCGGAAAAAGGCGAGGGCGGCACGGCTCGCAATGCCTATGCAATGTTCGCCAAGGCGCCGCTGGGCCAGACCTATGAGCCGCGCTGGAGCGTTTGGGCGTCGGGCTTCGGCGGCTCGCAGACCACCGACGGCAATGTGGCCGCGGGGTCCAATAGCGCGACCAGCCGCATCTTCGGTACCGCCGTTGGCGCCGACTATTTGTTCTCCCCCAACACCATTGCGGGTTTTGCGCTTGCCGGCGGCGGCACCAATTTCTCAGTGGCGAATGGCGGCAGCGGCCGCTCCGACCTGTTCCAGGCCGGCGCGTTTGTGAACCACGCCATTGGCGCAGCCTACCTCTCCGGCGCGTTGGCTTACGGCTGGCAGGATATCACCAGTGACCGCACGGTGACCGTTGCCGGGGTCGATCGGCTGCGCAGCGAGTTCAACGCCAATGCGTGGTCGGGCCGGCTCGAAGGCGGCTACCGCTTCGTGACGCCGTGGCTCGGCGGGGTCGGGCTCACGCCGTATGCGGCGGCACAGTTCACGAGCTTCGACCTGCCGGCTTACGCCGAATCCGTTGTCTCCGGCGCCAACAGCTTCGCACTGGCCCATGGCTCGAACAGCGTGACCGACTCGCGCAGCGAACTCGGGCTGCGCACCGACAAATCCTTCGCCATGCCGAATGGCATTTTCACCCTGCGCGGCCGCGCCGCGTGGGCGCATGACTATAATCCCGACCGCGCCGTGGCGGCGACGTTCCAGGCGCTGCCGGGCGCGAGCTTCGTTGTGAACGGCGCGGCGCAGGCGCATGAATCGGCGCTGACCACCGCCTCCGCCGAGTTGAAATGGATCAACGGCTGGTCCGCCGCCGCCACCTTCGAGGGCGAGTTCTCCAACGTCACGCGCAGTTACGCCGGCAAGGGCGTGGTGCGATATACGTGGTGAGCGCTGCGCCCTCATTCCATCAAAGCCAAGCCCAGGAAAATGCAACGTAAAATTCTCATCATGGGGCTCCCCGGCGGGGGCAAGACGGCGCTTGCGGCAGCACTTGCGCCGTTACTTAACGCCGTCGTTTTCAACGCCGACGCGGTGCGCGCCAATCTGTCGCGGGACCTCGGCTTCAGCCATGAAGATCGGGTCGAGCACGCCCGCCGCATGGGCTGGAGTGCGATCGGGTGGTTGAAGCCGGCGGCACGGTGTCGCCGATTTCATCTGTCCGACACCGGAGACGCGCGCGGCCTTTGGCGATGCCTTCATCATCTGGGTCGACTGCATCGAGGCCGGACGATTTGAAGACACCAACCGGATGTTTGCTGCACCCGAGCGGTTTGACCTGCACGTCACCGCCGACGGGACGCCGCAATACTGGGCGGAGCATGCGCTTGGCCAGCTTCGGCCGGCGTTCGATCCGCAGCGGCCGACCGCGCTGTTTATCGGGCGCTATCAACCCTTCCATCCCGGTCATCAGCGTTTGATCGAAGAGGGATTGCGGCGGGTGGGCCAGGTCTGCATCGCGGTGCGGGACACCCACGGCATCGATATCAAGAACCCGCTGCCGTTCTTTGCGGTGAAGCAGCGGATCGAGGCGGGGCTGTCCGCCTATGCCGGGCGCTTCGTGGTGGTTGCGCTGCCGAACATCACCCACGTGTTCTACGGCCGCGACGTCGGCTACACCGTGGAGCGGATCGTCCTCGACGAAGCCACCGAGGAAATATCCGCCACGGAAATACGCAGGCTTACCGCGCGTCCCGGCGAGCCGTAACGCCCGGAGGCGCCGCCAAACAGCGCGATTGATTTGCCCGGCGGGCCGTTCGGTCGTCCGGCGCGAGCCGGCGTCGCGTTGCGCGAAAAAACTAATTTGTCGAGACGGATCAGTCTGTTTCTACCTGTCCAGTCCCCGCTGCAAAAATATTTCTGGTTTTCCGAAACCCAAATCAAACTATATCGATTCCCGTCCCACCCCACAGAGGGGCGTATCATGATCGTCACGAACGCGGGGCGGGATGCGGTGGACGCGGATGCGCCGATAACGAACGGCGTGTAAGCGGACGGCGAAGTCGTGTGGTCCTGACATCGCGGTGCTGGTGTCAAGTCGGTGGAAGCAATTCCGCCGGCGACGGTGGCAAAAGAGCCGTTCGCCGGGGAGAGCACGAAATAAGCCGTAAACCATTGCGTGGGGAATGCCGGGTGATTCCGGTGTGACCTGACTAACGCGTGTGCGTTCTACCACACTCATTGCACACGCGGCTATCGGGCGCATCGGGCGCCCGGCATTCCCTGCGCCCTCTGATTGGAGAGGGCGGGAATTCACAGCAAACCTCGGGTGAAATGCGCCGCGAGATCGCGGTCGCTTATCTTTTCGTCATTGCGAGCCAACGGGTCGGCGCAAAGCGCCGCCCGATGACAGGCTCCGCGAAGCAATCCATCGAGCGGCACCGGCAGTATGGATTGCTTCGTCGCAAGTGCTCCTCGCAATGACGGGTCGGATCCTTCGAGACGCGCGCCAGCGCGCGCTCCGCCAGCGATAACGGCGAAGCCGTTACGCAGGGATGAGGTCGGAGATGGTGTGGTGGGATTTAAGCGCGTGTCTGAAGCCTACCACCGTCATTGCGAGCGAAGCGAAGCAATCCATCGAGCGGCACCGGCAGTATGGATTGCTTCGTCGCAAGTGCTCCTCGCAATGACGGGTCAGTCCTTGCTGCGATGCGATAAACCGCCGTTGGCAAATGGTTGCCGCCACGCCACGATTGTTGCCGGCTCGCAACACTCAGCGAACATTTAACCGTCATCGCAGCCAGCTCTTGCGCGCGCCGCTTTTTAGCCACACCCCTCCGTGAAATCATTCCTTCGTAGGCTGACGGCCACGGCGCTCGCGAAGGCGAAGGAAAATCCGGTCTTTCTTCAAGACCTGTTTTCCGGGGCCAACAAGAGATGGCTGGGGAAACAGGTTCGCGATGGACGCCAAGACCAGCATCAAGAAGAGACTGCCGAGCCGTCATGTGACGGAGGGCCCGGAACGGGCGCCGCATCGCTCGTACCTCTATGCCATGGGGTTGACGACCCAGCAGATCCACCAGCCCTTCGTCGGCGTGGCATCGTGCTGGAATGAAGCCGCCCCCTGCAACATCTCGCTGATGCGTCAGGCCCAAGCGGTCAAGAAGGGCGTGGCTTCCGCCGGCGGTACCCCGCGCGAATTCTGCACCATTACCGTGACCGACGGCATCGCCATGGGCCATGACGGCATGCGCTCGTCGCTGCCGTCGCGCGAATGCATTGCCGATTCCGTCGAATTGACCATGCGCGGCCATGCCTACGATGCGCTGGTCGGCATCGCCGGTTGCGACAAGTCGCTGCCGGGAATGATGATGGCGATGGTCCGGCTCAACGTGCCCTCGATCTTCATCTATGGCGGCTCGATCCTTCCCGGCAATTTCCGCGGCCAGCAGGTCACGGTGCAGGACATGTTCGAGGCGGTCGGCAAGCATTCGGTTGGTGATATGTCCGATGCCGATCTCGATGAAATCGAGCGGGTGGCTTGCCCGTCAGCCGGCGCGTGCGGCGCACAATTCACCGCCAACACCATGGCGACGGTATCCGAGGCGATCGGGCTTGCGCTGCCATATTCGGCCGGCGCGCCAGCGCCTTACGAAATCCGCGACGCGTTCTGCATGACCGCGGGCGAGAAGGTGATGGAGCTGATCACGTTGAATATCCGTCCGCGCGACATCGTCACCCGCCGGGCGCTGGAAAACGCCGCGGCGGTCGTGGCCGCTTCCGGCGGATCGACCAATGCTGCACTGCACCTACCGGCGATTGCTCATGAATGCGGCATCAAGTTCGATCTGTTCGACGTGGCGGAAATCTTCAAAAAGACACCGTATGTCGCGGATTTGAAGCCAGGCGGTCGTTATGTCGCCAAAGATATGTTCGAGGTTGGCGGTATTCCGCTTCTGATGAAGACGCTACTCGATAATGGCCACCTGCACGGGGATTGCCTAACCGTCACGGGCCGCACGATCGCCGAAAACCTCAAGAGCGTGAAATGGAATCCGCACCAGGACGTGGTGCGGTCCGCCGACAAGCCGATCACCGTCACTGGCGGCGTGGTCGGCCTGAAGGGAAATCTTGCGCCCGAGGGCGCGATCGTGAAGGTCGCGGGCATGTCGAACTTGAAATTTACCGGACCTGCGCGCTGCTTCGACCGCGAAGAGGATGCCTTCGAGTCGGTCCAGAAGAAGACCTACAAAGAGGGCGAAGTGATCGTGATCCGCTATGAGGGGCCGCGCGGCGGTCCCGGCATGCGCGAAATGCTCTCGACCACGGCGGCGCTGACCGGACAGGGCATGGGCGGCAAGATCGCGCTCATTACCGACGGCCGGTTCTCCGGCGCGACCCGCGGCTTCTGCATCGGCCACGTCGGCCCGGAAGCGGCCCTCGGCGGGCCGATTGCGCTGCTGCGGGACGGCGATATCATCGAAATCGACGCCGTCGTCGGGACTCTTAACGTAAAGTTGACCGACGCGGAGCTGGCCGAGCGCAAAACCAAATGGAGGCCGCGCGAGACCAATCATACGTCAGGTGCACTCTGGAAATATGCCCAACAGGTGGGCCCGGCGGTGGATGGCGCTGTAACCCATCCGGGCGGGGCGCACGAGAAACAGTGTTATGCGGATATCTGAGCGTATCATTTTTGCGTTGATTTTGGGGGCCGCGCCGGTGGCCGCCCCCGCATTGGCGTTCGACGGGGCGCCGGCCGCTCCGGATACGTCTATCCCGATGATCTCGGCCCAGCCCGGGGCACCCGCGGCCTTGAAGAAGGCAGTCCCGTCCACTGCGGACACCTCGCTGACGTCGCTGCAATACGCCGCCGAAGGCGGTCATCCCATTGCGCAATGGAAACTGGGGCGGATGTACGCCAATGGCGATGGCGTCACCCAGGACGATGTTCGCGCCTTCGAGTATTTCAGCCGGATTGCCAATGCGCACGCCGAAGACAGTCCGTCGGCGCCGCAGGCGGCGATCGTCGCCAACGCCTTTGTGGCGCTGGGGCGCTACTACCTCAACGGCATTCCCAATTCGAAGATCAAGTCCGATCCGGAGCGGGCGAGGGAGATGTTCTCCTACGCCGCGTCGTATTTCGGCAATGCCGACGCGCAATATGATCTGGCCCGGCTATATCTGAAGGGCATTACCTCGTCGCGGGACGATTTCCGCTATGGTGCGCGCTGGCTCGGCCTTGCCGCCCAGAAGGGTCAGCATCAGGCGCAGGCCTTGCTCGGTCAGATGCTGTTCAACGGCGACCAGCTGCCGCGTCAGGCCGCCCGCGGTTTGATGTGGCTGACGCTGGCGCGCGACAGCGCCGCGCCGGACGAAACCTGGATCAAGGAAAGCTACAACAAGGCGATCGCCAGGGCGTCCGAGGATGACCGCGCGATGGCGTTGCAGATGCTCGAGCACTGGGTGCAGGGCCGCAAGGACTGATCGTCACCACCCCCGCAAGCGGGAGAGGAGACCTCAGGCCGTTTCCAGATCGAGATCCGCCCATACCGGCACGTGGTCCGACGGTTTTTCCCAGGCGCGTACATAGCTGTCGATACCGACATCGATCAGCCGGTCGCTGGCCTGCGGCGACAGCAGCAAATGATCGATCCTTAAACCGTGGTTTTTCTGCCAGGCGCCGGCCTGATAATCCCAGAATGTGTACTGGCCTGGCGCGTCCGTGACGGCGCGCAGCGCGTCCGTCAGCCCGAGGCCGAGCAGGGATTGAAAGCTTTCGCGGGTAGCGGGGCGGAACAAGGCGTCGTTGACCCAGGCGGCCGGATTATGGACGTCCTGCGCGGCCGGAATGACGTTAAAGTCTCCCGCAAGCACCAGCGGCTCTTCCGCTTTAATCCGCTCCTTTGAATACTCAAGAAGCCGCGACATCCATTTGAGCTTATACGGATATTTCTCAGTCTCCGGCGGGTTGCCGTTGGGCAGATAGAGGCAGGCGACCCGCAGCACGCCACGCTTTAGCGGGACCACGCCTTCCAGAAATCGGGCATGGACGTCTTCGTCATCGCCGGCGAGTCTGGGCTTGGTTTCGTCGAATGGCAGCCTGGACAGCAGCGCGACGCCGTTGAAGGTCTTTTGGCCGTGGGTAACCACGTTGTAGCCAAGGGCCTCGATGGCCTCCCGCGGGAAGGCCTCGTCGACGCATTTGATTTCCTGCAGGCAGACAATGTCGGGCGCGCAATCCCTGAGCCAGGTCAGGAGATGGTCGAGCCGCTGCCTGATCGAATTGACGTTCCACGTAGCAATGCGCATCCAAGGGTCCTGGCTGGTAACCACACATTTTCGCCCCCGTGGCATACCATGAGCGGCAGGGCTGTGATAACCGTTTAGAACAAGGCACAAAAGTAGCCACAAAAGGGGCAGGAAACCGGGCCGTCCCGACCGGCTGACGTGAAATGCGATGAAAAAACGTAACTTGATGTTTTTCGCGGGCTTGCTGGCCGTTGCTGCGCTGGCTGCCTTTGTCACCCGCTCGTCATGGATGGGCGGCGGCGCCAGCACCAAGGGACCTCAGCGCGCGCGTGTGATTTCTGTCGAACTGGCCAAGGCAGAGCGCAAGCCTGTACCGGTCGATGTCGATTCGATCGGAACCGTGACGCCGATTTCCAGCGTGGCGCTGAAATCGCGGGTCGAGACCACCATCGTCGCGGTGCACTTCGAGGACGGCGCCAGGGTCAATGAAGGCGATTTGCTGTTTACGCTCGACGCCCGCCAGATCGACGCCCAGATCGAGCAGGCCGAGGGCACGCTCGCCAGGGATCAGGCGCTGCTCGAAGGCGCACAACGCGATCACAGGCGGTACAGCGATCTGATCGGCAAGGGCGCCACCACGCAGGTCAACCTCGACAATGCCAAGACCCAGGCCGATATTCTGATTGGCACGATCAAGGCCGATCAGTCCGCGCTGGACAATCTGAAGGTCCAGAAGAGCTACACCCTCATCCGCGCGCCGTTTTCGGGACGGATCAGCGTGGCCAATGTGAAAGTCGGCAATTTCGTGCGTCCGGCCGACCTCGCCCCGCTCGCCGTCATCAACCAGATGGCGCCGGTTTATGTGACCTTCGCCATTCCACAGCGCGTGCTCGTCGATCTGCGCGAAGCGATGGCGACCGGCGGACCCCGGGTGATCGCGACAATCCCCGGCCACCAGCGATCCGAGGAGGGCAAGGTCGCGATGGTCGAAAACTCGGTGGATTCGACCACCGGCATGGTCACCGTGCGCGGCATCATGAACAACGAGAACGAAACGCTGTGGCCGGGGATTCTGGTCAACACCAAGCTCGTGATCCGGACCGAAGAGGCCATCATCGTACCTACGGCTGCCGTGCAGCGCAGCCAGAGCGGCAACTACGTCTTCATCATGAAGGACGGCAAGGCCCACGTGCAGCTCGTCAGTATCAGCCGCACCTTCCAGGGAATGTCCGCGATCGCCACCGGATTGTCCGGAGGCGAGGATGTCATCGTCGACGGGCAATTGCTGTTGTCGGAAGGAACTCCGGTTGCGCCGCGCGCGCCCAAGGCAGGGGCCTGACCGATGACCCTTTCGGAGCTTTGTATCCGCCGCCCGGTCATGACGACGCTGATGACGGCATCGATCATCGCGTTCGGCGTGTTCGGCTTCCGGCTGCTGCCGGTTTCCGCGCTTCCCAAGGTCGATTTCCCCACCATCGCCGTCACCGCGACCCTGCCGGGCGCGAGCGCCGATACCATGGCGTCGTCCGTCGCCGGTCCGATCGAGCGCCAGCTCTCGACGGTAGCCGGCATCTCGTCGATGTCCTCGACGTCGTCGCAGGGCACCACGTCGATCGTCATCCAGTTCGATCTCAACCGCAGTATCGACGCCGCCGCCCTCGACGTGCAGACCGCGCTCACCATCGCGCGGAACCGGCTGCCGATCGAGATGACGATCCCGCCGAGTTTCCGGAAGGTCAATCCGTCGGATTTCGCGGTCCTGTTTATCTCGCTGCGGTCTGACACCCTTCCGCTGTCCGCCGTCAACGAATATGGCGACATCACCATTGGCCAGGCGCTGTCGCAGATTCAGGGCGTCGCCCAGGTCGTGATTTTCGGCAGCCAGAAATTTGCAATCCGGGTGCAGGCCGATCCGGAAGCGGCGGCCGCGCGCGGAATATCGCTGGAAGACGTCCGTGCCGCGGTCTCGCGCGCCAATTCGTCGACGCCGGTCGGCACGCTCAACGGACCAAAACAGGACGTAGCACTTCAGGCCTCCGGCCAGATGGACAAGGCGGCCGATTACCGGCACGTGATCGTCGCCTGGCGCAACGGCTCGCCAGTCCGGCTCGATGAGATCGCCCACGTCTACGACAGCGTCGAGAACGACAAGATCGCGACCTGGTTCAATGGCACGCGCTCGATCGTTCTGGCCATCTACAAGCAGCCCGACGCCAATACGGTCGCCGTCGTTGATGGTGTGCTGGCGAAGTTGCCGATGCTGCGCGCCCAGATTCCGCCGTCGGTGACGATCCAGGTCGCGATGGACCGCTCGGTGTCGATCCGCCAGTCCGTGAGCGACGTTGAAGAAACCCTGCTGATCGCCATCAGCCTCGTCATTCTGGTGATCTTCCTGTTCCTGCGGTCGGCGTCGGCGACCTTGATCCCGGCGCTGGCGGTGCCGATCTCGCTGCTGGGCACCTTCGCCGTCATGTACATGCTGGACTTCTCCATCAACAACATGACGTTGCTGGCGCTGACCTTGTCGGTAGGTTTTGTGGTCGACGACGCCATCGTCATGCTGGAAAACATCGTCCGGCATATCGAGCATGGCATGCGCCCCTATGAGGCGGCGCTGAAGGGCGCGCGCGAGATCGGCTTCACCATCATTTCGATCACCTTCTCGCTGATCGCCGTGTTCATTCCGGTGCTGCTGATGGGCGGCATCGTCGGGCGCGTGTTCCGCGAATTCGCCGTCACGATCGCGGTGGCGATCGTGGTTTCCGGCTTCGTTTCGCTGACGCTGACGCCGATGCTGTGCGCGCGTGTGTTGAAGGCGCATGACGAAACCAAGAAGCCGAATGTCGTGCTTCGCGTATTCGAGCGGATGTTCGATTCCTGGCTCCGCACGTACGAATGGACGCTGGACTGGGTGCTGGCCCGCAAGGCGGTGATGCTGGTGGTGACGATGGCGACGCTCGCCGGCACCGTCGCGCTGTACATCGTCGTGCCCAAAGGGTTCTTTCCCCAGGAGGATACCGGTTTTCTGTCGGGCGTGACGGAAGCCGCCACCGACACCTCGTTCGAGGCGATGACGGTGCGCCAGAAGGAGCTGGCCGATATTCTGAGCCGCGATCCGGCGGTGGAATATATCAACTCTACGGTCGGCGCCGGCGGCCCCAACGTCACGGCGAATTACGGCAGGCTCTTCATCGCGCTGAAGCCCAGGAAAGAGCGTGAGTCCGCGACGGTGGTGATGGCGCGTCTGCGCCAGAAGGCCACGCAGGTTCCTGGGATGCAGGCGTTCTTCCAGGCCATCCAGAACCTGAACATTGGCGGCCGGCCTTCGAAGAGCCAGTACCAGTACGCATTGCAGAGCGGCGATACCGAAGCGCTGTACCGGCTGGCGCCGGAGATGCGCGACAACATCGCCAAGGTGCCGGGATTGCTCGACGTCACCACCGATCTCTACATCAAGAATCCGCAGATGACCGTCGACATCGACCGCGAGAAGGCCGCGGTCTACGGCGTGACCGTCGACCAGGTGCGCAACCAGCTTTACAACGCCTATGGCGCGCGTCAGGTCGGCACCATCTACATGCCGTCGAACGATTACCAGATCATCCTGGAAGCGCAGCCGCAGTTCCGGGTCGACCCGTCCGACCTCTCCAAGCTTTATGTGAAGACGACCAACAACCAGACCATTCCGCTCGATGCGGTCGCCAGGCTGGTGCCGTCAGTAGGCCCGCTGCAGATCAACCATCAGGGGCAGCAGCCCGCGGTGACGATCTCGTTCAATCTCGCGCCGGGTTACTCGCTGGGCTATGCGGTGGACCAGATCACCGCGATCGAGCAGAACTCAAATCTTCCCGCCACCATTGCCACCGGCTTCTCCGGCACGGCGCAGGTGTTCCAGGATTCGCTGCGCGGGCAGGGCGTGCTGATCCTGGCAGCGGTGTTCGCGGCCTTTGTGATCCTCGGCATTCTCTACGAAAGCTTCATTCATCCGATCACCATCATTTCCGGCCTGCCGTCGGCGGGCATCGGCGCGATCCTCACCCTGATGATGTTCAATCTGGAACTCTCCGTCATCGCGATGATCGGCATCGTGATGCTGGTCGGCATCGTCAAGAAGAACGCCATCATGATGGTGGACTTCGCGCTGGAACGCCGCCGTGTCGGCTTAAGCGCCGAGCATGCCATTCGCGAAGCCGCATTGCTGCGGTTCCGCCCCATCATGATGACGACATTCGCGGCGATTTTCGGCACGCTGCCGATTGCGCTCGGCGCCGGCGCCGGCGCCGAGCTGCGTCAGCCGCTTGGCATCGCCGTGGTCGGCGGCCTCTGCGTGTCGCAGCTACTCACGCTGTTCATCACCCCGGTGATCTATATTTATCTCGACCGGATCGATCGCCGCCTGAAGCGCCGGCTCGAACCGCAGGCCGACGAGGCCGACAAGGTCGAGCGGCCGCACGTCGTCGCGGCGGAGTAGGACGCGTTGGTTAGATCGGTGGTCGCTCAAGGAGTGAGCTGTGCACTTGGCGTAGAGCGTGAAATTTTAAGCTCTTCCTCATTCATGTCTGCGGATACATCAGCGAAGAGAGGCGTGCTCAAATAGCGCTCGCCGGTGTCAGGAAGCATGCAGAGAATGTTTGCTCCTTTCTCCGCCTCGGCTGCAATCTTGAGCGCGCCAGCAAAGGTCCCGCCTGAGGTAATGCCGACAAAGATGCCCTCCTGGGTAGCGAGGTCCTTGCTGCAGCGAATAGCGTCGGGGCCGGAGATCGGTAAGATGCGATCGATGACCTTCATTACGACGACATCGTCGGTGAGTTTTGGGATGAAATCTGGCGTCCAGCCCTGCATCGGATGCGGCTTGAATGTCGGATGCGGTGCCGCCGGCGTACCGTCTGAGTTCCGCGACTGCGCGATGCCACTGGCCAACAGCTGGGCATCCTCTGGCTCGCAAACGACAATCTTCGTTTCGGGGCGCTCCTTGGCAAGCACCCGCGCGACGCCCTTTAATGTTCCGCCAGTTCCATAGCCCGTAACCCAATAGTCTAACCGTTGTCCGGAGAAATCGTCGAGTATCTCACGCGCTGTTGTGCGCGAATGAATATCGGGATTGGCTTCATTCTCAAACTGTCGAGTCATGTACCAACCGTGCGCCTTGGCGAGCTCGATGGTCTTATTG
>JBGQCE010000029.1:0-12645 GCA_041495185.1 Bradyrhizobium sp. | reverse complement strand
CCCGAGCAGCCATTGCCGAAGGTGAAGCCGCAGGAGCCGCGCATGTCGTAGGCATCGGCGCCGAGCTCGCGGTGCGCGGTCGGGATCACGAAGCGGTCTTCGTAATTGGCGATCGCCATGATCTGGTACATCTCGTCGATCTGCGCGGGCTTGAGGCCGACACGCCGGGCAATCGCTTCATCGACAACACCGTCGATCGTTTTCGCCCGCATATAGGCGCGCATCGCCAGCATGCGCTCCAGCGCCAGCGTCACCGGCTTCTCGTCGCCGGCTGTCAAGAGATTGGCGAGATACCGCATGGGAATACGCAGCGACTTGACGTCGGGCATTTCGCCGTCGAGGCCGATCTTGCCCGCGGACGCGGCCGAGGTGATCGGCGACAGCGGCGGCACGTACCAGACCATCGGCAGGGTGCGGTATTCCGGGTGCAGCGGGAACGCGACCTTCCACTCCATCGCCATCTTCCAGATCGGCGAGGTTTTGGCGGCCTCGAGCCAGGCGTGCGGGATGCCCTGCCGCTCTGCCTCCGCGATCACGGCGGGATCGTTGGGATCGAGGAAGACGTCGAGCTGGGCCTGATAGAGGTCGCGCTCGTCGGGCTTGCTCGCTGCTTGCGCAATCCGGTCGGCGTCGTAGAGCACCACGCCGAGATAGCGGATGCGTCCGACGCAGGTTTCCGAGCACACCGTCGGCTGGCCGGCCTCGATGCGCGGATAACAGAAGATGCACTTTTCGGATTTGCCCGACGACCAGTTGTAATAGATCTTCTTGTACGGGCAGCCGGAGACGCACATCCGCCAGCCGCGGCACTTGTCCTGATCGATCAGAACGATGCCGTCTTCCTCGCGCTTGTAGATGGCGCCCGACGGGCAGGCCGCGACGCAAGCCGGGTTGAGGCAATGCTCGCACAACCGCGGCAGATACATCATGAAGGTGTTTTCGAACTGACCGTAGATATCTTTCTGCACGCCCTCGAAATTTACATCCATCGACCGCTTGGCGAATTCGCCGCCGAGAATTTCCTCCCAGTTCGGGCCCCATTCGATCTTCTCGATCCGCTCGCCCGAGATCAGCGAGCGCGGCCGGGCCGTCGGCATCGCCAACATTTCCGGCGCCTGCTGCAGATGCTGATAGTCGAACGTGAAGGGCTCGTAATAGTCATCGATTTCAGGCAGATCCGGATTGGCGAAGATGTTCGCCAACACCCGCCACTTGCCGCCGATGCGCGGCTCGATCTTGCCGTTGCGCTTGCGCTTCCAGCCGCCCTTCCAGCGCGCCTGGTTCTCCCAGTCCTTCGGGTAGCCGATACCGGGTTTGGTCTCGACGTTGTTGAACCACGCATATTCCATGCCTTCGCGGCTGGTCCATACGTTCTTGCAGGTGACGCTGCAGGTGTGACACCCGATGCATTTGTCGAGATTCAGCACCATCGCAATTTGAGCGCGGATTTTCATTCTGCAGCCTCCAGGCGGGTACCAGGCTGGTCGGTGTTCGGCGTATCCAGCCAATCGATCTTCGACATTTTACGAATGATGACGAATTCGTCGCGGTTGGAGCCGACCGTGCCGTAGTAGTTGAAGCCGTAAGATTGCTGCGCGTAGCCGCCGATCATGTGCGTCGGCTTGAGCACAGTGCGCGTGACGGAGTTGTGAATGCCGCCGCGCTGGCCGGTCTGCTCGGAGCCCGGCACGTTCACGATCTTCTCCTGCGCATGATACATCAGGCACATGCCCTGCTTGACGCGCTGCGAGACCACCGCACGCGCCACCAGCGCGCCGTTGGTGTTGAAGGCTTCGATCCAGTCGTTATCGACAATCCCCGCACCCTTGGCGTCGATCTCGCTGATCCAGACGATCGGCCCGCCGCGCGACAGCGTCAGCATCAGGAGATTATCGGTGTAGGTGGAGTGAATGCCCCACTTCTGATGCGGCGTGATGAAATTCAGCACCACCGAGGCATTGCCGTTCGGCTTGCGGTCGATCACCGGCTTGACCGACTTGGTGTCGATCGGCGGCCGATAGACGCAGAACCCCTCGCCGAAGGCGCGCATCCACAGATGATCCTGATAGAGCTGCTGACGGCCGGTCAGCGTGCGCCAGGGAATCAATTCGTGAACGTTGGTGTAGCCGGCGTTGTAACAGACCTTCTCCGATTCCAGCCCCGACCAGATCGGCGAGGAGATGATCTTGCGCGGTTGCGCCACCACGTCGCGGAAGCGGATCTTCTCGTCTTCCTTTGATATCGCCAGATGGGTGTGGTTTCGCCCGGTGAAGCCTTCGAGCGACGCCCAGGCCTTCACCGCGACCTCGCCATTGGTTTCCGGCGCAAGGCTCAGGATGACCTCGCAGGCATCGATGGCACTGTCGATGCGGGCAAGGCCCTTGGTGGCCCCCTCTTCGGTCACGATGCCATTGAGCTTCTTGAGCAGATCGACCTCATGGTCGGTGTTCCAGCTCATGCCCTTGCCGCCGTTGCCGAGCTTGTTCATCAGCGGGCCAAGCGAGGTAAAGCGCTTGTACAGGTTAGGATAGTCGCGCTCGACGACGGTCACCGCCGGCATGGTCTTGCCGGGGATCGGATCGATTTCGCCTTTCTTCCAGTCCTTCACATCGAAAGGCTGGGCGATCTCGCCGGCCGTATCGTGCATGATGGGGGTGAGAACGACATCCTTCTCCACGCCGAGCACTTCCGGCGAGACCTTTGAAAAGGCCTCGGCGATGCCCTTGTAGATGTCCCAGTCGCTACGCGATTCCCAAACCGGATCGATCGCCGCAGACAGCGGATGAATGAACGGATGCATGTCCGAGGTATTGAGATCGTCCTTCTCGTACCAGGTCGCGGTCGGCAGCACGATGTCCGAATACATGCAGGTCGTGGACATCCGGAAGTCGAGCGTGACCAGAAGGTCGAGTTTTCCTTCCGGAGCTTGTTCGTGCCACTTCACTTCGATCGGCTTCTTCTTGCCGTCCTCCCCGAGGTCCTTGCCCATCACGCCGTGTTTGGTGCCGAGCAGATGTTTCAGGAAATATTCGTGACCCTTGCCTGACGCACCCAACAGGTTGGAGCGCCAGACGAACAGATTGCGCGGCCAGTTCTTGGGATTGTCCGGGTCGTCGCACGACAGTTTCAAGTCGCCCGACTTGAGGGCTTTGGCGACATAATCCTTCGGCTCCAGCCCGGACGCCGCCGCAAGTTTGGAAACTTCGATCGGATTGCTTTGCAGTTGCGGCGCGGAAGGCAACCAGCCCATCCGCTCGGCGCGCGCATTGTAATCGATCAGCGCGCCATCCCACGGGCCAACCGGCGCGGTCGGCGACAGGATCTCGTTGATGTCGAGGGTCTCATAGCGCCACTGGTCGGTATGGGCATAGAAGGCCGAGGTCGAATTCATCTGACGCGGCGGACGTCCCCAATCGAGTGCAAAGGCGAGAGGCGTCCAGCCGGACTGCGGCCGCAGCTTTTCCTGCCCGACATAATGCGACCAGCCGCCGCCGGATTGTCCGACACATCCGCACATCACCAGCATGTTGATGATGCCGCGGTAATTCATGTCCATGTGGTACCAGTGGTTCAACCCGGCACCGACGATGACCATGGAACGGCCGCCGGTCTTCTCGGCATTCAGCGCAAATTCGCGCGCCACCGTGACGATCTGATCGCGCGGCACGCCGGTGATCTTTTCCGCCCAGGCCGGAGTATACGGCTCCAGATCGTCATAGCTCTTGCCGAGATTCTCGCCGCCGAGACCGCGATCGACGCCGTAATTGGCGACGAACAGATCGAATACCGACGCCACCACCGTTTCCCCGTCGGTGAGCTGCAGCGTCTTGGTCGGCACGTTGCGCTTCAGCACATCGGGATGATCGGTGCCGAGGAAATGATCGTGCTCGCGGTTGCCGAAATAGGGGAAACCGACCGACGCGATACCATCCCTGATATCGGTCAGCGACAGGCGGAGTTTGGTGTCCTGGCTGCCCGAGGTCTTTTCCTCAAGACTCCATTTGCCCTTTTCGCCCCAGCGGAACCCAACCGAGCCCTTGGGTACGACGATCTCACCACTGGTCTCATCATAGGCAACCGTCTTCCATTCCGGATTGTTGGCCTCGCCCATTCCCTTGACAAAGTCGGAAGCGCGCAGGAAGCGTTCGGGCACATAGTGATCGCCCTGCTTCACCAATCGCACCAGCATCGGCATGTCCGTGTACTGACGCGCGTAATCGTTGAAATATTTGGCCTGACGGACGATGTGGAATTCCTTGAGGATGACGTGGCCCATCGCCATCGCCAGCGCCGCATCGGTCCCCTGCTTCGGCGACACCCAGAGATCGGCGAACTTGGAGGCCTCGGAATAATCCGGACAGATCACGACGCTCTTGGCGCCCTTGTAGCGGACCTCGGTATAGAAATGCGCGTCAGGCGTTCGGGTCTGCGGGACGTTGGATCCCCAAAGAATAAGGAAGCCCGAATTGTACCAGTCCGCGCTTTCCGGCACGTCGGTCTGCTCGCCCCAGGTCTGCGGCGATGCCGGCGGCAAATCGCAATACCAGTCGTAGAACGACATGCAGACGCCGCCGAGCAGCGACAGATAGCGTGAGCCGGCAGCGTAGCTGACCATCGACATCGCCGGAATCGGCGAGAACCCGAACACGCGGTCCGGTCCATAGGTCTTGGCGGTGTAGGCGTTGGCCGACGCAACGATTTCGTTGACCTCAGACCAACTGGCGCGAACGAAACCGCCGAGACCGCGCTTCTGCACGTAAGACGCGCGTTTCTTCGGGTCCTCGACGATCGACTTCCATGCCGCCACCGGCGTCATCAATACGCGCGCCTCGCGCCATAGTTTCAGCAGGCGCGAGCGCACCAGCGGGTATTTCACGCGGTTGCCTGAATAGAGATACCAGCTGTAGCTGGCGCCCCGCGCGCAGCCGCGCGGTTCGTGATTGGGCAGATCGGGGCGCGTGCGCGGATAATCGGTCTGCTGGGTTTCCCAGGTGACGATGCCGCCCTTGACGTAAACCTTCCACGAGCAGGAGCCCGTGCAGTTCACGCCATGGGTCGACCGCACGATCTTGTCGTGCTGCCAGCGCTTCCGGTAACCGTCCTCCCATGAACGGTCCTCGGTCGTCATGATGCCATGGCCATCGGCGAATTCCGCCTTGGCCCGGGTGAAGAACGACAATCTGTCCAGGAAATGGCTCATCGTTCGTCTCCTTATTCGGCGGGCTGGGCTGCGGGCGAAATCGGGCCGCGGCGTTCGATGTCATGAAGCAGGCCACCCTTTCGGGTATAAACGGCCCAGGTGATGACGATGCAGATCACGTAGAAGAGGAAGAATCCCCAGAGCGCAGCCTGCACGCCGCCGGTAAGGTCGATCGACGTTCCGTAGGATTTCGGAATGAAGAACGCACCGAATGCTGCGATCGCCGAGGTGAAGCCGGTGATCGCGGCCGATTCCTTTTCGGCCTGCCGCTGGCGGATCGTGGCGTCAGCTGACGGCATCAGCCGGTCCATTTCCTTGCGCATGATGTTCGGAATCATCTGGAAGGTCGAAGCGTTGCCGACACCGGTTGCAAAGAACAGGACCAGGAACATCGCGAAGAAACCCCAGAACGCGCCCGGTTGATCCTTGATACCGAGGAAGTAGAGAATCCCGAGCACGCCAACCATCATCAGGGCGAACACCCACAGAGTGACGCGCCCGCCGCCCCATTTGTCGGAGACCCAGCCGGTTGCCGAACGCGACAGCGCGCCGACCAGAGGTCCGATGAAGACGAATTGCAGGGCATCCACCGCGGGGAACTGGGTCTTGGCCAGCAGCGGGAAGCCAGCGGAGTAGCCGATGAACGAGCCGAAGGTTCCGGTGTAGAGCAAGCACATAATCCAGTTGTGCTTGCGCTGGAAAATCACCGCCTGATCCGAGAACGACGCCTTCGCGGATGCGATGTCGTTCATGCCGAACCACGCCGCGAACGCGCTGGCAACGATGAAGGGAACCCAGATGAAGCCGGCATTTTGCAGCCACAGCGGCGCCTTCTGCGTTCCGCTGGCAACCATCGCCGGATCGCCGCCGAACCAGCCAAATACGCCAGCCGTGATCACGATCGGAACGACGAACTGCACGACGCTGACGCCGAGATTGCCGAGGCCCGCGTTGAGGGCAAGCGCGTTGCCCTTCTCCGCGCGCGGGAAGAAGAAGGAGATGTTGGCCATCGAGGATGCGAAATTGCCACCGCCGAGACCGCACAACAGAGCCAGCACCAGAAACACCGCATATGGCGTCGATGGCGTCTGCACGGCGTAACCGATGCCGACCGCTGGGATCAACAGCGACCATGTCGCCAGCGTGGTCCACAGTCGTCCGCCGAAGATCGGCACCATGAAGGAGTAGAAGATGCGCAGCACCGCACCGGAGATGCCGGGCAGCGCCGCCAGCCAGAACAGCTCGGCCGTGGTGAACTTGAAGCCGACCGACGGCAGCTTTGCGACCACCACCGACCAGACTTGCCAGATCGCGAACGACAGCAGCAGTGCCGGGATAGAAATCCAGAGATTGCGCCGCGCAATCGCGCGTCCTGAGGTTTCCCAGAACGTCTTGTCCTCGGGACGCCAGTCGGTAAGGACCGCGCCGGACAAGGCCCCGATATGCTCGGGCTTGTGAATCTCCTCCATTTCCGGAAGTTCTGGCAGCTTCTTCAGCGCTTCGCCGACGACGCCGCTTTCCATCTGCCGGATCGCGAAATGCATCCAGATCAACGCGCCTGACACCAACAGGAACAGCAGCATGAAGCAGCTGGTCCATAGTCCGGTCAGGTCAACCAGCGCACCGAATGCGATCGGGAGCACGAAGCCGCCGAGGCCGCCGATCATGCCGACCATTCCGCCGACGGCGCCGACATTGTTCGGGTAGTACACCGGGATGTGCTTGAAGACGGCGGCCTTGCCGAGCGCCATGAAGAAGCCGAGCACGAACACCGTGACCGTAAACGGCACCAGCCCCATTTCCAGGTGGAAGCCGACGGTACCGCTGACCGTCGTCACCAGATAATCGGTGGGCGGATAGGACAGAAGGAAGGTGCAGACGACCGCGACTTGGAATGTCCAGTACATGACGCGCCGCGCACCGTAGCGATCCGAGAGATGGCCGCCATAGGCCCGGAATACGCTGGCAGGGAATGAAAACATCGCCGCCATCATGCCGGCGGTCTCGATGTCGACGCGGTAAACCTTGATGAGGTATTGCGGCAGCCACAGCGACAGCGCAACGAACGCACCGAATACGAAGAAATAGTACACGGCAAAGCGCCACACCTGGACGTTCTTCAGCGGCGCAAGTTCGAGCCAGGCGCTGCCCGGCTTCCGGTGTTGCTCGCGACGCGCGCGGACCACAGGGTCTTCGTCCGAGAACAACCAGAAGAGAATTCCCATCAGGCCGATGGCGACCGCCCAGACCTGGGCCACCGTCTGCCAGCCATAGGCAACCAGCACGAACGGCGCGACGAATTTCGTCACGGCGGCGCCGACGTTTCCGGCGCCGAAGATGCCAAGTGCCGTGCCTTGCTTGTCCGTGGAATAAAATCGCGAGACATAGGCGATGCCGACCGCGAACGAGCCGCCGGCGATGCCGACGAACAGTGCGGCGATCAGAAATTCCGGATAGGTGTGCGCCCAGGTCAGCAGGTATGTGGCGACCGCTGCGGCGAGCATCACCACCGTGTAGACCCGTCGTCCGCCATATTGATCGGTCCAGATGCCGAGCAACAAACGGATCAGCGATCCGCTGAGGATTGGCGTGCCGACCAGGAGGCCGAACTGGGTGTCGTTTAGCCCCAACTCCTGCTTGATCTGGATGCCGATGATCGAGAAGATCGTCCAGACCGCGAAGCAGATCGTGAACGCAATGGTCGAGAGCCAGAGTGCCCGGCCTTGATGTGCGGTGCTTGAGCCTGCCGTGACCATGAGAATCCCCCAAAGAAAACGCTTCGAGGGAGAGAGATGGCCGAATCCTGCGATATCGATTTGTGATGGATCAAACGCTGCACCGCGAAAGGCGTATTATACAAAATATTGCGATGCAAATTGACCAATAGCGCAGGAATGATTGCTATTTATCACTATGTGACTTGATAAATATCACAAGAAGCATCTTTCGACGACAACAATCGGGAGCGAGCTTGTTGCGCACTCACGAACTGGCCCAGCTGAAGAATTTAGCGCTGTTTTCCGAAATGAAGGCGGAAAGCCTTGAGAGCCTGCTTGACGCGGCGCTGCTGCAGCAGTTCCCGACCGGCGTAATCTTGATTCATGAGGGCGAGCCCGCGGACTTCCTGCACGTCCTGGTCGATGGCCTGGTCGAGATCTATACCGAACAGACCGGCGGAGAATGGGGAATTTCCCTGATCAATCCGGTCTCGACCTTCATCCTTGCCGCCGTGGTCAGCGACCAGCCCTATCTGAACTCCGCCCGTACACTGGCCGATTCCCGTGTGCTCCTGATTCCGGCGCAACGCGTCCGCGCGGTGTTCGATCAGGACGTCGCCTTCGCGCGGATCGTGGCGCGGGAACTTGCGATCGCCTATCGATCGTCGGTCAAGAAGCTTAAGGGCTACATGGCCCGATCAAGTGTCGAGCGCCTTGCCAACTGGATCCTGACCGAGGCGCGCCGGGACCCCGCCCAAAGAAATATCCAAGGAAATATCCAGGGAAATATCGTGGTTCCCTTCGATCGCGGCACGCTGGCCTCGCACATCGGCACCACGCGGGAGAACCTCTCCCGCAGCCTGGCGTTGCTGACGGAACATGGCGTGCGAATCCGCGGCCGCGAGATCGTGATCGACCGCAAGGAATTGCTGGAGGCCTTCGCGCGTCCGCAACGATTCATTGATGATCCAATGTCTTGAGCCGGCTTCTTGAACCAATATATTTCGCTCGCCCATCTCGAACGATCTGCAGCAGCAAGCGCGCCGTCCGTGTTGTGATGGGTGTGGTGCTCGCTTCGGCTGCGGCCGGGGTCTGCCCTTAGCCGTTTACATAAAGGCGGCCCGCGAGCCGCCTTGCTTCCGGAGTTGGTTAACCAGACATTAAGCCGGTGCCGGTATCGGCGTAAATGGATGCTGCCGGGAAGCGCCAGTTTTCCGGCAAAAGCCGGCGATCGCGGCTAGCCAGAGCCCGCCAAAATGAAAATCCTGACCAAGATACCGCAGATTTAACCGATCAGGGACTGCCCCGGCTTAACCGTTTCTCCAGCCCGCGCCTCCATAGTGAGTGCTGACCCAAATTAATGACATGCCAGGTTCAACCACTGTGACATCCCTCGGACGCGTGATTTCGGTGCGCGGATCCCTCGCCCGGGTCGGACTTCTGGCGGCGAACCAGATGGGCCTCTTGGAAGTGCGGGCCACCGTCGGCCGCTTCGTCAGCATCCGCTGCGCCAATTCCGTCATCGTCGCCATGATCACCGAAGTATCATGCGAGAATCTGCCGACCTCCGACAATTACATCGCCAGCGCCTCGGTCGACCTGCTCGGCGAAATCCTCGGCGTCCCGGAGCGCCCGAAATTCCAGCGCGGCGTCACCAACTATCCGACCATCGGCGATGCGGTCGACCTGATCACCAATCAGGAGCTTCGCACGGTTTATGCGCCGAGCGGATCGGATCAGATCAATATCGGCACCCTGCAGCAGGATCCGTCCGTCATTGCCTATGTCGATATCGAGGAGATGCTCAGTAAGCACTTCGCGGTACTCGGCTCTACCGGCGTCGGCAAATCGAGCGGCGTGTCGCTGCTCTTGAACGAGATTCTCAAGTCGCGTCCGAATTTGCGGATTTTCCTGCTCGATGTACACAACGAATACGGCCGCTGCTTTGGCGACCGCTCGCTGGTTCTCAACCCGCGTAATCTGAAACTGCCGTTCTGGCTGTTCAATTTCGAAGAGATTGTCGATGTGCTGTTCGCCGGCCGGCCCGGCGTGCCTGAGGAACTCGACATTCTCGCCGAAGTCATTCCACAGGCGAGGGGAATCTATACGCAGTACCAGAACGCCGACCGGGTCGGATTAAAGCGCTCCGATCCAAGATCTATCTATACCGTCGATACGCCGGTTCCCTACCGCCTGGTCGATCTGATTTCGCTGATCGACGAGCGCATGGGCAAGCTCGAGAACCGCTCGTCGCGCATCATCTATCACAAGCTGATTTCGCGCGTCGAGGCCGTGCGTAACGATCCGCGTTACGCCTTCATGTTCGACAACGCCAATGTCGGCGGCGACACCATGGCGGAAGTCATCAGCCATCTGTTCCGGCTGCCGGCCAATGGCAGGCCGATGACCGTCATGCAGCTGGCCGGCTTCCCGGCCGAAGTCGTCGATTCCGTGGTGTCGGTGCTGTGCCGCATGGCGTTCGACTTCGGGCTGTGGAGCGACGGCGTCTCGCCGCTGCTGTTCGTCTGCGAAGAGGCCCACCGCTACGCTTCCGCCGATCGCAGCATCGGCTTCGGGCCGACGCGCAAGGCGGTCTCGCGCATCGCCAAGGAAGGCCGCAAATACGGCGTGTATCTCGGACTTGTCACGCAGCGCCCCGCCGAGCTCGACGCCACCATCATTTCCCAGTGCAACACGCTGTTCACCATGCGCCTTGCCAACGATCGCGACCAGGCGCTGTTGCGCTCGGCGGTCTCGGATGCCGCGGCAAACCTCCTGTCGTTCGTCCCCTCGCTCGGCACCCGCGAAGTGCTTGCGTTCGGCGAAGGCGTGGCGCTTCCGACCCGGCTGCGCTTCAAGGAAGTACCGGTGCATCAATTGCCGCGCAGCGAAGCCACGATTTCGACGGTGCCGTCGGTTACCGCCGGCCACGACATGCATTTCGTCGGCGCCGTGCTCGAACGCTGGCGCGGCGCGACCTCGCATCGCGACGTTCCCAACGACCCCGCCATCAACGATCGCCCCGCAGCACGCTCATCCGAAGCGCGTACGGTGGAAGCACCGATGCTGCAGCCGTCGATGGGTCACGATCTGGACCGTTTCTCGCTCTTGAAAAAGCCACTGCGCTGACGGTTTAGAAGCCATTTCCGCGCCCGCGGCCTCGCGCGGGCGTGCTTTGCGCAAGTGCCGTCATCGACTATGGTCCCGGGGCAGCCGCATCACGCGGCGTGAGCCGGGTTCCTTCCATGACGCAGCCAATCGCCAAGCGCTTCCCTGCCCCCTCCATCGACAGTCTTCCGAACGATATCCGCACCCGCCTGCTCGCGGTGCAGGAGAAATCCGGCTTCGTTCCGAACGTCTTCCTGACGCTGGCCTATCGGCCCGACGAATTCCGGGCGTTCTTCGCCTATCACGATGCCCTGATGGAAAGGGATAGCGGCCTCACCAAAGCCGAGCGAGAGATGATTGTGGTTGCGACCTCGAGTGCCAACCAATGCCATTATTGCGTGATCGCGCATGGCGCCATCCTGCGCATCCGCGCGAAGAACCCGCAGATCGCCGACCAGATCGCCGTCAATTACCGCAAGGCGGACATCACGCCGCGCCAGCGAGCCATGCTCGACTTCGCCATGAAGGTGAGCGCCGAGGCGCACAAGATTTCCGAAGCGGATTTCGCCACGGTTGCCAGCCATGGATTCAGCGACGACGACATCTGGGACATCGCCGCAATCTCGGCATTCTTCGCGCTGTCGAACCGGATGGCCAACGTCACCGCCATGCGGCCGAACGACGAATTCTACATGATGGGCCGTTTGCCGAAATAGACTGCCGGCGCGGGCTGCTAATCGTCCGACGCAGGTCCACACCAGCCCGGCAAATAGACTGCATCCTTGCCCTTGGCCAGGGCCAGCGCCTTCTCGATGGCCTTGCCGAAATTTTCCTCCACGTTCTTGCGTAACAGCCGGCGGCGCAGGAAATCCGCCCACAGGAATTCGCTGAACGGGGTTGTATCCTTCGCAAAACCGCCGACGCGCCGCAATTCACCGGCGAGGCTGCGGAACGGATCGTCCTTGAGGTCCACCACCGTTTTCGGAATGTCCCTGAAGTGCCGGCGTTCGCCCTTGGCGTCGTAGGGATAGACCCATCTGTGATTGTCGAGCACGCCCCAGAACGCGTCGCGATCGACCATGGTGAGGTCGGCGATGATGGTCACGAGAATGTCCTTGACGCCTTCCTCGTGGAGCGCACGCGCCAGGTGATGATGATCGACCACGTAGTGACGCTTGTCCGGTCCCAGAACCACCGGGATCGTATGTTTGCCGAGAAGCTCCGCCTGCTTTTTCTTCGACTTGTGTTCCCGCCAGCGCTTGCGCTTTTCCTTGACCTCCCTCATCCCGACGGTCATCTGCGTCGGACGCAGCGAGAGGATTGGAATCGGATGAAGAATCGGTTCGCGGGTATTCGCCATGATCTGAAAGCCCCTTGTCTAACCGCCAAAAATCTCTCTGCAATCGGTACGATTATGCCATGATGGCGTGAACGATTAAATGCCTTTGCCTGGAGCGCGATCGGCAAAAGTGAAACCCGGTTTTGCGCCCTCCAAATCATTAAAGAGCGCATGATCTTTTCGCCAAACCGCTCACACTTTAGCGGGTCATGCGCCGGGCCCTGGAGAGATTCGAAAAAGATGATCAAGAGCCAGAGCGAGCGAACACCGAAGGCGCGGGT
>JBGQCE010000028.1:0-12675 GCA_041495185.1 Bradyrhizobium sp. | reverse complement strand
GTCTCGTATTCGACATGCGCGGTCGAAATCGTGATGCCGCGCGCCTTCTCTTCCGGCGCCTTGTCGATCTGGTCGTACGCCGTGTACGTCGCACCGCCGGTTTCCGCCAGCACCTTGGTGATCGCCGCCGTCAGCGACGTCTTGCCGTGGTCGACGTGACCGATCGTTCCGATGTTGCAATGCGGTTTAGTACGTTCAAACTTTGCTTTGGCCATTTGACTCTCCGTTCAGTCGTTAACTGCCGCTAACGACAATCAGGCAAACTTCTTCTGGACTTCCGCCGACACGTTGGCCGGCGCTTCCGCGTAGTGATCGAACTGCATCGTAAAGGTCGCGCGGCCCTGGCTCATCGAGCGCAGGTTATTCACGTAACCGAACATATTCATGAGCGGCACCATCGCATTGATGACGTTGGCGTTGCCGCGCATGTCTTGACCCTGGATCTGCCCGCGCCGCGAATTCAGATCGCCGATCACCGAGCCGGTGTAATCTTCCGGCGTCACGCATTCGACCTTCATGATCGGCTCGAGCAGGACGGACTTGCCCTTCTGCAGCGCTTCGCGGAACGCCGCGCGCGATGCGATCTCGAAGGCCAGCGCCGAGGAGTCGACGTCGTGGTAGGCGCCGTCCACCAGCTGGACCTTGACGTCGACCACCGGGAACCCGGCGACCACGCCCGAAGTCAAAACGCTGTTGAGGCCCTTTTCGACGCCGGGGATGTATTCCTTCGGCACCGAACCGCCGACGACCTTGGATTCGAACTCGAAGCCTTTGCCGGGCTCGTTGGGCTCGACGATGAACTTGACCCGCGCGAACTGGCCGGTACCGCCGGTCTGCTTCTTGTGGGTGTAATCGACTTCCGCGCGCTTGGTGACGCGCTCACGGAACGCCACCTGCGGCGGGCCGATATTGGCATCGACCTTGTAGGTCCGGCGCAGGATATCGACCTTGATGTCGAGATGGAGTTCGCCCATCCCCTTGAGAATGGTCTGGCCGGACTCCTGATCGGTCGAGACCCGGAACGACGGATCCTCCGCGGCCAGCTTCGCCAGCGCGACGCCGAGCTTTTCCTGATCGGCCTTCGACTTCGGCTCGATCGCGATTTCGATCACCGGCTCCGGGAATTCCATCTTTTCCAGAATCACCGGCTTGTTCGCATCGCACAGCGTGTCGCCGGTACGGGCTTCCTTGAGGCCTGCAAGCGCCACGATGTCGCCGGCAAAAGCTTCCTTGATGTCTTCGCGGTTGTTGGCATGCATCAGCAGCATACGGCCGATGCGCTCCTTGCGGTCGCGCGTCGAATTGATGACGCCGGTGCCCGACGACAGCGTGCCGGAATAGATGCGGCAGAAGGTGATGGTGCCGACGAAGGGGTCGTCCATGATCTTGAACGCAAGCAGCGCCAAGGGCTCCTTGTCGTTCGGCAGCCGGATGACCTCGTTGCCGTCTTCATCGACGCCCTTGATGGCGGGCACGTCGACCGGCGACGGCAGATAATCCACGACCGCGTCGAGCAGCGGCTGCACGCCCTTGTTCTTGAACGCCGAGCCGCACAATACGGGGAAGAACGCGCCGGTCAGCACGGCCTTGCGGATCAGCCTCTTGAGCGTCGGCTCATCGGGCTCCTTGCCGTCGAGGTAAGCGGCGAGAACCTCATCGTCGAGCTCGACGGCGGACTCAAGCAGCTTCTCGCGATATTCCTTGGCCTTGTCGACGAGGTCGGCGGGGATATCGATGTCCTTGAAATTGGCGCCGAGCGCCTCGTCTTCCCAGACCACGCCCTTCATGCGGACGAGATCGACCAGACCTTTGAAGTTGTTCTCGGAGCCGATCGGCAGCTGGATCGCGATTGGCTTGGCGCCGAGACGGTCGACGATATCGTCGAGGCATTTGTAGAAATCGGCGCCGGTCTTATCCATCTTGTTGGCGAAAACGATGCGCGGAACCTTGTACTTGTCGCCTTGACGCCAGACGGTCTCGGTCTGCGGCTCAACGCCCTGGTTCGAATCGAGCACGCATACCGCGCCGTCAAGCACGCGCAGGGAACGCTCGACTTCGATGGTGAAGTCGACGTGGCCGGGGGTGTCGATGATGTTGAGGCGCTTGCCGTTCCAGAACGCGGTGGTCGCGGCGGAAGTGATGGTGATGCCGCGCTCCTGCTCCTGCTCCATCCAGTCCATCGTCGCGGCACCTTCGTGCACTTCGCCGATCTTGTGGCTCTTGCCGGTATAATAAAGGATGCGCTCGGTGGTCGTGGTCTTGCCGGCATCGATGTGCGCCATAATACCGAAGTTGCGGTAGTCCTCTATGGCATGAACGCGGGGCATGGGTTGTTCCTTAAAATCCGTTGTTTCGCCGTTACCAGCGATAGTGCGAGAAGGCGCGGTTGGCTTCCGCCATCCGGTGCACGTCTTCGCGCTTCTTGACGGCATTCCCCCTGCCATTCGATGCGTCGAGCAGCTCGGCCGAGAGCCGCTCCGTCATCGTCTTTTCATTGCGCTCGCGCGCTGCCGAAATCAGCCAACGAATCCCCAGCGCCTGCCGGCGCACGGAGCGGACTTCGACCGGCACCTGATAGGTGGCGCCGCCGACGCGGCGCGAACGAACCTCGATCGTCGGCATGACGTTCTCGAGCGCCTGCTCGAAAATCGGCAGCGGGCTCTGCTTGGTCTTGGTCTCGATCATGCCGAGCGCGCCGTAAACGATGCCTTCGGCGACCGACTTCTTCCCGGCGTACATCACCGAGTTCATGAACTTCGTAATGATGATGTTTCCGAACTTCGGATCCGGAAGCACTTCACGCTTTTCAGCAGAATGGCGGCGAGACATGGATCAGTTTCCCGATTATTTCGGACGCTTCGCGCCGTACTTCGAACGGCGCTGCTTACGGTTCTTGACGCCCTGGGTATCGAGGACGCCGCGGAGAATGTGGTAACGCACGCCGGGCAAATCCTTGACGCGGCCGCCGCGGATCATGACCACGGAGTGCTCCTGAAGGTTATGACCTTCACCCGGAATGTAACCGATGACCTCGAAGCCGTTGGTCAGGCGCACCTTGGCGACCTTACGAAGCGCCGAGTTCGGCTTCTTCGGGGTCGTGGTGTAGACGCGCGTGCAAACGCCGCGCTTCTGCGGCGACTGCTGCAGCGCCGGCACCTTCTTGCGCGACTTCTGTACGACGCGCGGACTTGCGATCAGCTGGTTGATCGTCGGCATGTCAGCCTTCACCCTTTAAGTTCAGGCGAAACCGGTATCGGCTCCGCAAATTCATTCGGGACGTTCGGTCCCAACCGCCCGCAACGCGCGAAAACAACCGCGCAAAGCGAAATCGCGCCAACTGCTCATTGCTGAGCGGAAAGCGCTTCGACGCCACAGAGGACCGCAGACATGACCGATCAGCCTAAGCTGCTCAGTCGGGTACCGAGGTCATGCATCCGAAATCAATCTCAAGAGGACTTGCTCGAGAGAACCAAGATCGTCCTGGCATTGCCTAGCTATATTCGACAGCGTTTGAGCGGCATTCGTCGAGGTTGGTGCCCGTTTCGATCCCAAGGGAAGCGAAAGGGTGATCCGTTCCGACTCTGGCGTTGCTCACCGCCTGTCGTTAAGTGCGCGGGTTTTATCGGCGGTAGTTAGCCAAGTCAAGGCGAAACGACAACGCAAGAAGCGCCTCTGGCGCCTGCAGAATCAGCCCTCCGCGCGGTCTCGCAAAGCGCCTCGTATGCAAGCTGCGACCAGCCACATCGCCGCCGAATCCTAATTTTACCCGGGTATAATAAGGGAAGTTCCCTCCCCGGCGCCGATCTGATGCTGGCTTTGAAGCTAAAGGTTTATTTGCGTTTCCCGGCGCAATTATTGGGGCCTTACCAGCCGGACCATCCCCATGCGGTATACGGACATTGCGATCATCGGCGGCGGCCTTGCCGGCTCGACCATGGCCGCAATGCTCGGGCGCGCAGGCATTCCTGCTGTTCTGATCGATCCGCATCCTGCATATCCGCCCGACTTTCGCGTCGAAAAACTCTCTGGCCGCGAGCAGATCGAACGCTTTCGCAAGACCGGCATCGCGGAGGCTGTGCTGCGGGCCGCGACGCACGGCGGAGAGAACTGGATCGCGCGCTTCGGCTACCTGCTCGACAACAAGCCCAGCCAGCAATACGGCCTCATGTACGACGGGCTGGTCAACGCCATCCGGGCCCAGATTCCGCCCGGCGTGGAATCGGTATTCGCCAAAGCCGTGTCGATTTCGACCAGCGCGGAACGGCAGAAAATCGCCTTGTCGAATGGCGAGGAGATTTCCGCGCGCCTCGTCGTGCTCGCCAACGGATTGAATGTCGGGCTGCGCCGCAATCTTGGAATCGAGCGCCGGATTGTCAGCGCATGTCATTCCATTACGCTCGGATTCGATCTGGTTCCGGTGGGCCGCCCGTCCTTCGGCTTTCCGGCGTTGACCTATTTCTCGGAGCGACCGAGCGACCGCACTCCCTATATATCGCTGTTCCCGATCGGCAATGCGATGCGGGCCAACCTGTTTGTCTATCGCGAGATGGACGATCCATGGCTCCGGGAAATGCGCCGCGCACCTGAAAAGACCTTGAACGCTTCGCTGCCAAGGCTCCGCCGCATCACGGGCGAGTTCGAGATATCAGGCGACATCAAGATCCGCCCCGCAGATCTCTATGTCAGTTCGGGCCATCGCCAGCCCGGCGTCGTTCTGGTCGGCGATGCTTTTGAGACCTCCTGCCCCGTTGCCGGAACCGGCACCGACAAAGTCTTCACGGACGTCGAGCGGCTCTGCAACGTCCATA
The DNA here is from genome assembly GCA_041495185.1 of Bradyrhizobium sp. Taxonomy (GTDB): domain Bacteria; phylum Pseudomonadota; class Alphaproteobacteria; order Rhizobiales; family Xanthobacteraceae; genus Bradyrhizobium. The sequence goes on along the minus strand of JBGQCE010000028.1, from coordinate 7,867 downwards.
TTCCCGCCTGGCTCGCGACTGACGGCATGAGCGAAAACAAGATCGCGGCCTTTTATGACGATCCGATCAAGACCGCCTGCGATTCATGGTCGGCCGCGAAGGCCTTTCATTTTCGCTCGGTGTCGATCGACAACGGCATCACCTGGCGGGCGCAGCGCTGGGCGCGCTTTGTTGGCTGGCTCGGCGAAGGCATTTTGCGGCGGCTGCGCGATCGGCTCAACGCCGGACCCGGACTACGCGCTCAATCCTCGTCATCGCTGTCGTCGTCGGCCTGATCGGCCGCTTCATGCGGCTTGTGGCTCTGATCGTCCCAGAGCTTTCGATACACGCCGTTGGCGGCGAGCAGCCTCTCATGCGAACCGCGTTCGATCGCCTTGCCGCCTGAAATCACGATGATCTCGTCCATATCCACCACCGATGTCAGGCGATGGGTCGAGAAGATCATGGTGCGGCCCTTGGCGAGCTTCAGCAGCGTCTTGTTGATCGCAGCCTCAGTGGTCTGGTCGAGCGCCGAGGTCGCCTCATCGAGCAGCAGGATCGACGGATTGCGGACGATGGCGCGCGCAATCGCGATGCGCTGGCGCTGGCCGCCCGACAGCGTATCGCCGCGCTCGCCGACCGAGGTGTCGTATTTCTGCGGAAGACTCATGATGTAGCGATGGATTTCGGCCTTGCGCGCCGCCTGTTCGACCTCTTCGTCGGTTGCGCCTTCCTTGCCGAGCCGGATGTTTTCCCGGATCGACATGTTGAACAGCATGTTTTCCTGGAAAACCACGGCCATGCTCCTGCGCAGCGATTCCCTTGTCACCTTGCGGATATCGACGCCGTCGATGGTGACGCGCCCTTCGTCCGGCACGTAGAGGCGAAGGATCAAATTGAGCAGCGTACTTTTGCCGGAGCCGCTGGGGCCGACAATGGCGATGCTCTTGCCGAACTTGAGCTTGAGGCTGAAATTGTCGAGCACCGGCGTCTGGCTGCCTTCGTACTGGAATGTCACGCGGTCGAAGGTGATGTCGTTGGTGATGCGCGGCAGGTCGGGCGCGCCCGGACGGTCGGCGCCGCGGGCCGGCTCGTCCAGCATTTCCTGGATGTGGCGCACCGCCGCCGCCGACTGGATCGACACCGGAATGAAATGCATGACGTGGGCGATGTTGTAGGACACCTCCCAGAACGCACTCTCGAAGGTCACGAAGGTTCCGATGGTGATCTGGCCCTTGGTGGCGAGATAGGCGCCGATCGCAAGCACCACGAGGTGCAGCAACAAAACCGAGATCGTGACCGTGCGCTCGACCATGGTCGACAGGAACGCCGCGGACGCAATCTTGCGGCGCGCCTCATCGTTGCGCATCGTGAACCAGCCGAGCGTCCGGCGCTGCAGCATGAATGCCTTGACCACCGCCTGCGTCGCGATGTTTTCCTGCACCATGCCGAGCAGCGCGGATTCGTTGAGCTTCTGCTCGTAATTCGCCTGCACCGCCTTCGGCGTCAGGATCCGCGGGCCGATCAGCGTGATCGGGAACACCAGCAGCGCCACCGCGGCGAGCTGCCAGTTCAGGAACAGCATCAGAATGATGCCCGCGATCAATTCGAGGAACGGCAGCGCTGCGCTGCTGGCGAAACTCTTGACCGATCCCTCGAACGCCGAAAGGTCGACGGAAAACCGCGACAGAATCTCGCCGCGTTTGGTGCGTGCGAAATAGGCCGACGGCAGATTCTGGATGTGCTCGAACAGCCGCGTCCGCACGTCCGATATCAGGGAAGCCGCCAGATTGGCGTCCCATCGCTCGTACCAGACCGCGACGATCGAGGTGAAGATTCCGGCGGCCGCCAGCACCGAGAGAATCTTGACCAGTGCTTCGAAATCTTCTTCGCCGAGAGCATCGTCGATCAGGAATTTCAGGCTCAGCGGCATGATGACATTGAACAGCGTCTCGACCACGACGCCGAGGCCGACGAATGTCAGTACCTTCTTGTAGTTCTTTAGAAACGGTTTGATGAACGCATAGATCGTCGCCAGCGCGCCGGCGGCTTCCTTCGCTGTAAAGACGACGAGATCCTCATCCTCCTCGTCGTCCTCCAGATCGAGCTCGTCATCGTCTTCTTCATCATCGTCATCGGGCGAAGACGGCGCAGCCGCGGCAAGCTTCTCGTCGAGCTCCGGCGCGCGAGGATCGTCCGCGGAAGCGGCTATCTGATCATCAGACGATGGAGGCCTGGACGCCATAAAACCAACCGATACTGCACGGCCGGCATGACCGCAAAATCGAGGGAAGTGGCCGAGCGAACCACCGCGTCGATCCTATGCGATTGGCACGCGTTCAGCAAAATAATTGGAAGCACCAAAGCGGCGCTTAGTCGTCGGTGTCGACCTTGTCAAAAAACGAGTAACGCAGGCTGTCGGAGTCCGCGTACCACTGACCCGGTCCCTTGTTGGCGGCCAGCGTCGCCGCCCAGAGCGCGTCCGTGCAGTCGCGGCGGTGCATCGACAGGTCGAACCCGTTGCTGAAAAACAGCTCCGACCATTCCCACCAGGTGCCGAGCTTCCTGACCCCGCGCAAGAGGTCATATCGATCAATCAGCGCCGGAGCCATATCCGACGTCACCGATCCGAACACCAGCCCGGTCTTCACAACTCGGTTCAACTCGCGAATCGCGCGGACGACCTGTTTTTCCGCGACATGGCAAAGACTGGTCTCGAACACGAAATCGAACTCGCCGTCCTTGAACGGCATATCGACGATCGATCCGAGCTTGTTGAACTTCTTCAGTGCCTGCGGCGTCCGGGCGTGGATCGCGCGGTTGTTCTCGATGCCCCATGCATCTACCCCGCGTGCGCGCAGCGCTGCCACCAGTTCTCCGCTGGCGGACCCGGCGACCAGCAGCTTGTAACCCCTGGCCCTGTTCCAGACGATCTTGATCAGGTCCGTCAGGTATGCGGGATCGCTGAATTGGCTCCAGGCCTCATGATAGGGACCGAGCCCGCGATAATTCTCGAAATACTCACGGTCGATCTTGTCGGACGAAGGCCGGCCGCCCTCGCCGCGCGCGCGGCGCAACCGCATCATCTCGGTGACAATGATGTCGGTGGCGGCGTCGGAGGAATCGAGCAGTCCGTTCAGGGTCGAGTCAAACAGATAGTCGCCGACCACCACGAGACCCGGATGCTGCTTCGGATCGGGCCGGTGATTGGTCATGACGTCGCGCGCCGGCATGCCGCCCGGCAGCGCATTCACCGACGAGAGCCAGCGATAGGTCTTGCCTTCCATGAAATGCGCGCGCGCGTCGCCGAACGAGGCCGGCAGCGACTTCAGAGCGGCGTCGATCAGTTCCTGATCGCTGAGATTGGCGAAAGCCAGCGCGTCGGAGCCGGCGATCAGCCAGTTCAGCACGCCGTGCTTGCCGACGTCGTGTCGGGCGCCCTCGTTGTAAACGCAGCAGCCACCGAACCCCTCCGACATGAACCATGCGCCCGGGATCTTCTCGCCCCAGAAAGGCTCATCGAACAGGATCGAGACCCGTAGATAATGCGCCGGACGATCGAAATAGGCGATGTGCTTGACCATCGACTTGCGCAGCTGCTCGCCGTCCCACCCCATGGTGGCGAGCCAGGAGTGCGGCAGACACACCAGCACGAGATCGAAGTCTTTCGTCTCCGGTCCCTTGCCGTTCAACATGTTGAGTTGATAGCGGCCGGTCGCGGTCTTGCCGACCTTGAGCACCCGGTGATTGAGCAGGATATCCGCGTCGACCTCGGACTGCAGGCACTCGATCAACTGCTCATTGCCGTTCTGGATCGAATACAGGCCGATATAGCCGTCGACATCCATCACGAAGTTCTTCAGCGCATTCAGCCCGTTGGTGTTGTGGCTCTCGGTGGCGATATCGGACCGCGCCATCACCTTGAAAAAGCGCTTGGCGATGGGATCGTCGACTTCCCGGTCGAGCAGTTCCTCGGCCGTGATGTAGGCCCATGGATGCTCGTTGTCGTGGGCACCGACGCCTTCGTAATATTCAGCCGGCGACACCATCTCGGTGCAACGCTTGCGAAATGCCTCGATCGCATTCGCGGTCTTGACACCGTATTTGCGGCGCATGCCCGGCACGTCGTTCAGGAGCTCGCCGTCGAGCTGCACCTGCTCGGCATCCATCGGAATGGTCTGCAGGCCGAAATGCTGGATCATCTCGCGCAGCGGATCGGGGCCGGTCATCGAGTAATCGTAGATCTCGGCGACGCCGGCTTCGTACATCGCGGGCGCTGAATCGAATTTGCGCGTAAGAATCTTGCCGCCGAGCCGGTCGGACGCCTCGTAGATGGTGACGCGGCAAAGCTCGCCCAGCTTCTTTTTGAGATACCAGGCGCTCATCAGGCCACCAGGCCCGCCGCCGACGATAGCAAGATCCAACATGTGTTTTCCGTGATCCCCCGCCGCCCCGCTCGGGAGCATCCGGTCTAAGTCATTTTAGAGGAAGCGCTTTTCACCCTGAAGGGAAGATGAACAAACGACCGTAGCAGAACCGGAATAGCCAAAAAATAGCAAAAAGGCCGGCTTGCGCCGGCCTTTCCGTAACATCATGAATCCGCGCAGGTTTATTCCGCCGGCGGCAGCGCCAAAGGTTCGACTTCGGGAGCCGCAGGCACAATCGTCGCCTGCTTCTCGCGCTCGTCGAGGATCAGCTTGTCGCGCTTGACGGCGACTTCGCGGATCTTGGCCATCGAGGCGCCGGTACCCGCCGGGATCAGCCGGCCGACAATGACGTTCTCCTTGAGGCCTTCCAGCGGGTCCACCTTGCCGTTGACGGCGGCTTCGGTGAGCACGCGGGTGGTCTCCTGGAACGAGGCCGCCGAGAAGAACGAGCGGGTCTGCAGGCTCGCCTTGGTGATGCCGAGCAGCACCGGCGTTCCCGTGGCGATCTTCTTGCCCTCTTCCTTGGCCTTGGCGTTGACCTGGTCGAACTCGATCTTGTCGATCTGTTCGCCCGAGATCATGTCAGTCTCGCCCTGGTCGGTGATCTCCACCTTCTGCAGCATCTGACGGACAATCACCTCGATGTGCTTGTCGTTGATCAGCACGCCCTGCAGCCGGTAGACCTCCTGGATTTCGTTGACCAGATAGGCGGCGAGTTCCTCGATGCCCTTGATCGCCAGAATGTCGTGCGGCGCCGGATTGCCTTCGACGATGAAGTCGCCCTTTTCGACGATATCGCCGTCCTGCAGATGGATGTGCTTGCCTTTCGGAATCAGGTACTCGCGAGTCTCCTCGTTCTTGTCCATCGGCTCGATCGAGATGCGGCGCTTGTTCTTGTAGTCGCGGCCGAAGCGGATGGTGCCCGCGATTTCCGCGATGATCGCCGCGTCCTTTGGCTTGCGGGCCTCGAACAGTTCGGCAACCCGCGGCAGACCGCCGGTGATGTCGCGGGTCTTGGCGCTCTCGGTGGAGATACGCGCGAGGATGTCGCCGGTCTTGACCTTCGCCCCGACGTCGACCGACAAAATCGCGTCGACCGAAAGCATATAGCGAGCCTCACCGCCGCGCGCGAGCTTGAGGATTTTACCATCCTTGCCCTTGATGACGATGGCCGGACGCAGATCTCCCCCGCCCCGCGAGGTACGCCAGTCGATGACGACGCGCTTGGCGATACCGGTGGATTCGTCGAGCGTCTCCGAGATCGACTGACCCTCGACCAGATCCTCGAAGCCGATGGTGCCCTCGACTTCGGTCAGAACCGGCCTTGTATACGGATCCCACTCGGCGATGCGCTGGCCGCGCTTGACCATATCGCCTTCATCGACCCGCATGCGCGCGCCGTACTGAATGCGGTGGGTCGCACGCTCGGTGCCGTCGGCGTCGGTCACCGCGACCACCATGTTACGCACCATGGCAACCAGATGGCCTTCGCCATTCTTGGCGATCGCCTTGTTCTTGATCGTCACCTTGCCGTCGAAATTCGACTCGATGAACGACTGCTCGTTGATCTGCGCCGCGCCGCCGATGTGGAACGTGCGCATCGTGAGCTGGGTGCCGGGTTCGCCGATCGACTGCGCCGCGATCACGCCGACCGCTTCGCCGTGGTTGACCGGCGTGCCGCGGGCGAGGTCGCGGCCATAGCACTTGCCGCAGATGCCGTTGACGAGTTCGCAGGTCAGTGCCGAGCGGATCTTCACTTCCTGAATGCCGGCCTGCTGAAGGGCGTCGACATGGGTCTCTTCCATCAGCGTGCCGCGCTTGACCACGATCTTGTTGGTCGCGGGATCGCGCAGATCTTCGCCCGCGGTGCGGCCGAGAATGCGCGACGCCAGCGAAGCGACGACCGTGCCGGCATCGATGATGGCACGCATCTTGATGCCGAGCTTGGTGCCGCAATCGTCGGCCGTGATGATGCAGTCCTGCGCCACGTCGACCAGACGCCGCGTCAGGTAGCCGGAGTTGGCCGTCTTCAACGCGGTGTCCGCGAGACCCTTGCGGGCGCCGTGGGTCGAGTTGAAGTATTCGAGCACCGACAGACCTTCCTTGAAGTTGGAAATGATCGGCGTCTCGATGATCTCGCCCGACGGCTTGGCCATCAGGCCGCGCATGCCGGCGAGCTGGCGCATCTGGTCCTGCGAACCGCGCGCGCCGGAGTTCGACATCATGAAGATCGAGTTGATCTGGGCCTCGCCGCCTTTCGGATTCTTCTTAACGGCGGAGATTTCCGTCATCATGTCTTCGGAGATCTTCTTGGTGCACTTCGACCAGGCGTCCACGACCTTGTTGTACTTTTCGCCGTGGGTGATCAGGCCGTCATTGTACTGCTGCTCGAATTCCTTCGCCAGCGTGCGGGTCTCCTCGACGATTTTCCACTTCGACGCCGGCACCACCATGTCGTCCTTGCCGAACGAAATCCCGGCCTTGAACGCGTTGTAGAAGCCGAGCGCCATGATGCGGTCGCAGAAGATCACCGTCTCCTTCTGCCCGCAGTGACGATAGACCTGGTCGATGACGCTCGAGATTTCCTTCTTCGTCATCAGCTTGTTGATGATGTCGAACGGAATCTTGGTCGACTTCGGAAGAACATTGCCGAGCATCACGCGCCCGGCCGTGGTCTCGATCCAGCGGGTGATGGGCTTGCCGTTCTCGTCGACACCCTGCCAGCGATATTTGATCTTGGTGTGGAGGTGGATGACCTTGGCGTGCAAGGCATGCTCGATCTCGGCCATTTCGCCGTAGAGCTTGCCTTCGCCCGGCAGGCCTTCACGCAACACCGACAGATAGTACAGACCGAGCACGATGTCCTGCGACGGCACGATGATCGGCTGACCATTGGCCGGATGCAGGATGTTGTTGGTCGACATCATCAGCACGCGCGCTTCGAGCTGTGCTTCCAGCGACAGCGGAACGTGCACGGCCATCTGGTCGCCGTCGAAGTCGGCATTGAACGCCGCGCACACCAGCGGATGCAGCTGGATCGCCTTGCCTTCGATCAGCACCGGCTCGAACGCCTGGATGCCCAGGCGATGCAGCGTCGGCGCGCGGTTCAGCAGCACGGGATGCTCGCGGATCACCTCGTCGAGAATATCCCAGACCTCGGGACGCTCTTTTTCGACGAGCTTCTTCGCCTGCTTCACGGTGGTGGACAGACCCTTGGCGTCGAGCCGCGAATAGATGAACGGCTTGAACAGTTCGAGCGCCATCTTCTTCGGCAGACCGCACTGATGCAGCCGCAGTTCGGGACCGACCACGATCACCGAACGGCCGGAATAATCGACGCGCTTGCCGAGCAGGTTCTGCCGGAAGCGGCCCTGCTTGCCCTTCAGCATGTCGGCCAGCGACTTCAGCGGACGCTTGTTGGCGCCGGTGATGACGCGGCCGCGGCGGCCGTTGTCGAACAG
>JBGQCE010000027.1:0-12697 GCA_041495185.1 Bradyrhizobium sp. | reverse complement strand
GTTCTACGGAATCGTGATTGTAAGCTTCTTGCTGCATTCTCGTCCGGCCATACCGGTGACGCACCTACTCGGAATCCTGATTTTCCACGGAATTTTTCTGCTCTTCGGCTTTGTTGCAGCGCATGCCCTAAAGACCGTTCTGATGGTCATACTGGGCGCAGCGGCAACCTACTCGATCATGCTCATCCAGCACACCGTTCGATTCGGCGATGTGATGCGGGAATATAATCTCAATGACATTTTCGGAGTCGGCAATCCGGTCATTTTCACCGCGCTCCACCAGAATATCGGCATCGTGCTAGGTCTAGGCGCGCTGGCTGCCCTAGGGCTCGCCTCAAATCGCTTAAAACAGGTCCTTGCCGTCGGCGTATTGCCAATCGTGCTGTTCCTCTTCTTTCACATCGCCGCACGAGCGGCGCTGGTCGCACTTACCAGTAGTCTCATCTTTCTAGGGTTCGCAGCTTGCTGGGTTCGTTCGAAGAAGTTTGCAACTCTGGGCGCTACCGCAGTAATCGTCGCGGTGGCGATCACGTCAGGCGTTTTTTACCAGCGCGCGCTGCAAGATGACAACGTCGACGCGCTTTCCCCGGATGCGATATCCCGTACTATTCGAGAGCTCCATAATCCGGACCCGGGATTCCGTATGCAGATATGGACAAATACATTGCATCATATCGTGAGCGAACCTGGTCTGCTGCTGTTCGGTCGGGGCATTGGAATGTATCCGGTGAATGAGGGTTTCGGCGCTCCGGATTGGCTGCTTCACAAGACCGAAGGAGCCAGACATTACCCCCATAACGTGCATCTCGAAATGCTGTACGAAACCGGAATTGCGGGCCTGCTGGTTTTTAGCATCCTCACGCTATTTCCATTGGTCACCTCGCTGAGGCGCTGGCAGCTGTTTTCGAGCGTGGAAAAATCGACAGTATCAATTTATGTGTTCATTCTCGTAAGCTCCGAGATTTCTGGCGCATTTGCTTTTTCTTATATGGACCAGTTTTTCTTCGCGCTTGTGGTCGGAACTATTGCCCTGAAACGTAGGGACAACATTGCGGTACCCTCCCCGCCTTCACCTAAGGAAAGTCCCGATCAAGGACATTCCGTGCAGGTTCGTTTCTGATCCAGTGGATGAATAAATGCGGGCGGCTATAAGTTCGGCGAGACCGTGCGCGTATCGTCAATATTCGATTTCTCCCTGAACGATCCCGGGTCGCATGCCATTTTCATCCAGCCGATATCCGTCTAAGAGAGGTGACCTATCTAAGATGATCCCGCACTGTTTCCGTGACGAATGACCTCCGTGTGAACTCGATGTCCTCCTCAACCAATGCGCCGCCGCGACGACTGCTATACGTCGCCAATGAAGACTTCGCATTTTTGCTCAACCGGCTGCCGATGGCGCGGGCAGCGCGCGAAGCCGGCTTCGAGGTACACGTCGCAACGAAAGTCGACAAGGGTGCCGAGGCCATCGAGGCTGAAGGCTTTATTCTGCATCGGATCCCGTTCCAGCGCGGTAGATTGTCTCCGTTTGTCGCAATCTTGACCATTTTAGCACTCCGACGCGTCGAAAATAAAATCAAGCCGCAGATTGTTCATCACTCCGGTTTGCAATGCTGTGTCTATGGTTCGATTGCGGCATTGGGTAAAAAAATTCCCATTGTCAACGCAATAACGGGATTGGGCTACATCTTCACGTCGGTGACTTGGCGAACGCGGCTATTGAAGGGGAGCCTGGCCATGCTCCTGCCGTGGCTTCTGAATATCCGGCAAAGTCTCGTGCTCGTTCAGAACCCCGATGACCATGCAGATCTCGAAAAACTCGGAATCGAACACGGAAGGATCGTTCTGATCCCCGGATCAGGCGTAGATACCAACCTCTTGCAGCCTTTGCCGGAGCCGGAGGGTCCGATCACTATCGGCTTTGCCGGACGCCTGCTGACCGACAAGGGCATTCGTGCGGTAGTGGCCGCCCATGGTATTCTCCGTAACCAGGGCCATGACGTGAACCTGATTATCGCCGGCAATCCGGACCCGGCCAACCCGGCTTCCGTTTTGCTGGAGGAAGCACAGGAATGGAGTCTTCGGCCAGGAATCACGTGGCTCGGGCACATCCACGATATCGTCTCGCTGTGGCAACGCAGCCATCTCGCGGTATTGCCATCGCACAGAGAAGGCTTGCCCATGAGCCTGCTGGAAGCAGCCGCGTGCGGCCGACCCATGGTTGCAGCCGATGCACCTGGCTGTCGCGAGATTGTTATCGACGACCAAACCGGGCTTTTGGTGCCGATCGAGAATCCACCGGCCTTGGCGGAAGCCATCTTGCGACTCGCACGTTCGTCCGAACTGCGCGAACGTTATGGCAAGGCCGCAAGGCAGCTTGTCGTTGACAGGCTATCAGCAAAAATTGTCGGCGAAGCGATTGTCGCGCTCTACGATCAATTGCTGCTTGAACACTCCAGCCACAGCTATCAAGGGGCGGAATCGTCAATATCGCCGATCGGGCACCTGCAGCGCGCGGGGAAAATCTTGCTCGTCACCCAGCACTTCGCGCCATTTCCCAGCACAACGTCGGGCTATATGACGGATATAGCGGAAGACCTTGCGCGGGATAGCCACGTGTTGGTTCTTTCCGGTTCACCCAATTCCGCCACCACTAGACGACCCTCAACGAGCGGAGGACTTGAAGTAATCGAGATTAGAAATTGGTGGCCGGGGAAATCTGCCCTGGTCTCACGAACGTTTGCCGCGGCGCTTTTCGCGGTGCAGGTTTTCCTCTCAGTGATGAAGCATGCACGTAGCGAAGATGTCTTGCTCTGCGTTACCACCCCTTTCACGTTGCCTTATGCAGCTGCCCTTGCCGCCCGACTTCGGAAGGCCGCCTCAGCTTTGATCATCCACGACTTTTATCCCGACACGCTGGTGATGGCTGGCTTTCTCAGTCCGTCCTCGATTCTAACCGGGCTCCTTCGACGGGTTAATAAAGTGATGTTTCATTGGCTTGACTCTGTCGTAATCATTGGCCGCGACATGAGTTCGAAATTGCTTGAATATCCTCAAATGACTGCGGCCAAGATAACTCTAATTCCGAATTGGGCGACACTTCCCGTGCGCTACCGGGAACTGGTTTCCGACAATCCCTTTCGCATCCGGTGCGGCGGAACCCAGTTTGTCGTCGCCATGTCAGGTAATGCTGGTTTTACACACGATCCCGAATCCGTGTTCGAGGCCGCCAGGATTTTGAAAGACAACAAGGACATTCAATTCTTGTTGTCGGGAGAAGGCGTAGGTTGGACCAAGATCAAGGAGATGCAGGCAGCGTCACCGCTTCCCAACGTTACGCTGGTCGAGCGGGTGCCCGAATCGGAACTGGAAAGCTTCCTTTCCGCAGGTGACATCTGGATCATCCCCTACCGCAAGAACAATACTGGCGTGTCAGTGCCGAGCCGCATATACAATTTGCTCGCGATCGGGCGCCCGATAATTATCTGTTCGGAACCAGACGCCGAGGCAGCAATGTTGGTGAGGGATGAAGATATTGGTTGGGTCACCCCTCCCGAAGATGCCGAGGCGGTTGCTAAAGCCATCATGTTCGCAGCGTCAGACGCCGCTAACACAAAGGAAAAAGGGCATCGAGCCGCGATAGTCGCATCTCGCTTCACGCGGCAGATATCGTTGAGCGCCTATCGTGATCTCATGCACAGGCTACTTGATCAACAATCTTCCCGTGTCCACAACAACGTGAAAAACGTTGCCTGAACCGTTCCCTGCCATCACCTCGCGGTACGCGTGAGGCAAGTCCCCTCAACAAATAGCGCTGCACTCTGCCGCTAACGCACAACGTGTGGGTCACTTCCGATTTTCCCGATACCTCAGGTCCCTTGGATGTTGACCGAAGCAAATTTCAAAAGCATCGTGTGTCCGATGAAACAGCCATCTGACACGCCATCGGCGCCAAACGTTGGATTGCCGCCGGCCATGTTTTTATGACCACCTTGGACCCACACCGCACTGTCCTGGCCTTCGTCATTCCAATCGCATCCGCTCTGATATGCGCGGGTCTGATTGTAATGCTCCGCCCCTTGCTTCAGCGCTATGCGTTGGCCCGGCCGAATGCGCGGTCGTCACATGTTACGCCAACCCCGCAAGGCGGTGGTATCGCCGTGATAGCCGCGACTGCGATCGCGGCAGCACTAACCGGGGTGCTCGGGGCACCCCACCCGGACAATGCGGTCCCCATCGTCATGGCTGCCGCATTCTGCCTTGCGGCGGTCGGCATGATCGACGATCTCCGGCCGATCCCGGTCGTCCCGCGTCTCGTGCTACAGCTCGCTACGATCACGCTTCTGTTCGCAGCCCTCCCTTCGCAGATAAGGATTCTTGAGACGATACCGATTGCGCTGGAGCGGGCATTGCTTGTTCTTGCATTGCTCTGGTTCATCAACCTCGTGAACTTTATGGATGGCCTTGACTGGATGACGGTCGCGGAAATGCTTCCGATGACCGTCGCGCTCGCGGTATTGGCATTTTTGGGTGACGCGCCGTCAAACGTTCTGCCGATAGCATCAGCTCTCGCCGGCGCATTGCTCGGCTTTGCACCCTTCAACCGACCCGTGGCCCGATTATTCCTGGGCGACGTCGGCAGCCTGCCGATTGGCCTCCTGACCGGCTGGTGCCTGCTCGAACTCGCGGGGCGTCAGCATTTTGCCGCAGCCATGCTGCTGCCGCTCTACTATCTCGCCGACGCGACGATTACCTTGTTCAGACGGATTACATCTGGCGAGCGATTTTGGGACGCTCATCGATCGCATTTTTATCAACGAGCAACCGATAACGGATTTAGCGTCAGGCAGGTCGTAACCAACGTATTCTTGCTTAACCTGCTTTTGGCAGGATTGGCGCTGGCATCAGGCGTCATCGGCTCGACACGCGTCGATCTGCTGATGCTGGTTCTTGGAGCCCTCGGCGTTACGGTCGTGCTTGTTCGCTTTTCGCGGTCACGGATCGACTAGTCCGAGCCGTGCCGGCCGCAAATTCCGGCACTGCATCCTTCAAGATCTCCCTGATGGACAAGTGATCGTCTTGCAACACGGCCTGCTCAAGCGCCGCAATCCACTTGCGCAGAGCCTGCATGGACGGTTCGTTGGGCTTGGCCGCCATGATGCCGGCAACGCCGATCTCGATTGTCGGCTCCTCGCTGGCGAACAGGATTTCGTTGAGCCGTTCTCCCGGCCGCATGCCGGTGAAAACGATATCGATATCGTGGCCCGGCTGCAGGCCGGAAAGCCGGATCATGCGCTCGGCGAGGTCGACGATCCTGACCGGCTGCCCCATGTTGAGCACGTAAACCGAGACGTCCGGACGCTCCGGCGCCAGCGCGTGGGTGGCGGCCGTAATCACGAGATCGCAGGCCTCGCGGATCGTCATGAAATACCTGACCATATCGGGGTGCGTGACCGTCACCGGGCCGCCCGCCTCGATCTGCGCCTTGAATTTCGGCACAACAGACCCGTTCGACGCCAGCACGTTGCCGAATCGCACGGAGATCAGACGCATCCGCGGCTTTTCACCCGGCTGCGATGCCAGATCGTGATCGAGCGCCTGGCAGTACATCTCGGCAAACCGCTTGGTCAGGCCCAGCATCGAGACCGGCTCGATCGCCTTGTCGGTCGAGATCATCACCATCGCCTCGGCGCCCGCCGCGAGCGCCGCATCGGCGACATTTACCGATCCGAAAATGTTGGTCTTGACCCCTTCGCCCCAGTCGCGTTCGAGAATCGGCACGTGCTTGAGGGCGGCGGCATGAAACACGATATCCGGCTTGAATTCGCTCATCAGCCGCAGGATGCGCTCGCGATCGCGAATATCCGCTATCCGCCCCTCGACGACCGCGCTGGCCTGGTGCGCCGCCAGCGTTTCCGTAACAGCATAAAGCGCCGGCTCGGAATTCTCGATCACCAGCAATCGCGCGGCGCCGAATGTCACGATACGTTCGCAGATCTCCGAACCGATCGAACCGCCGCCGCCGGTGACGATGACCGCCTTGTTCTTCACCAGCGCCTCGAGACGGGCGTAGTCGATGTTTTCGCTGGGGCGCAGCAGGAGATCCTCGACCGCAACCGTCGTCAGCCGCGGCGTATCCCCGCTCTCCAGCGATGGAAGCCGGCTGACGATCAGTCCAAGCCGGCGCGCGCGCATCAGAACGGCTTCAGGACGCGCCTCGGGGTCGAACGCCGAAGGCGTCATGACCACGCGCGTGATCGGCTTGTTGCGCCTCGCGAAGTCGCCGATCACGTCTTCGATATCGTCGATCCCGCCCAGCACCGGAATATTCCGGATCGTCTGCCCCCGATCGGCACTCGACGGCGACAACAGGCCGACCGGCCAGATCCGCTTGACCGCGCCACTTTCAATTCCACGCAAAAGAATTTCAGCGTCCGCGGCGCGGCCGATCAAAAGGGTCGGTGACGCATCCTCTGTCCTCGCGTGATGACGCACGCGCGTATAGCGAAAATAGCGATAGGCGAAGCGCAAGGCGCTCAGAAAGAACACCTCGAGAAACCAGTAAAGGATGATGGTGGTTTTGCCGAGAAAGAACGCACCTTGAACATTCGGTGCCACCGGCGTGCCGTGAACGTTAGGCGCGACAAAAATATAGTCCAGCACCAATAACGCGAGGGTCAGCACGGTTGCCACGCGAAGAATATTCAACGCGTCCGGCAAAGAAATGAAACGCCATTTCGTGGTGGTTAGATTGAAGGCGTAACAGACCGCCACGCTAAACGCGACGAAATAAGGCAGAATCCGCAGCAAGAGCGGTAGACGATCGAAAAAGGCGTCGCCCTCGAAACGCAAATAGAAGCTTGCGAACACCGCTAGCGCGCTCGCCAGGGCGTCGTGCGTTGCGATCAACACGTTGCGCAAGGTCAGATTTGAGAAACGCATCATTTCGCTGACCGGTAACGAAGGATATCGCGGCTAAGCCGTTGCAAGGCCGCTGATAGCTCATCTCGCGCGTGCATGCCAGCCGTCATGGCTCAGCGGAGTTTCGTGTTCCCGCTGCCATCGCACGCGAGCTTGTCCCAAGCACCATGCCGCCGGCGATGCCCACGCCCAGGACGTACATCCATCCCTCGTGGAAATCGGATAGGTGGGAATTGAACAGCGAGGTGAAAATATTCTGCACCACCACCATCAATCCGATCCAGGCCGCCAGCCCCTCGCCGCGGAACAGCAGCAGATGTACCAGCCACATCGCATATAGCACGGTGATGCCGATCGCGCCCCACTGAATCCCGGCGTTGAGCGTCTGGTTGTGGGGATTTGCGGCGACCTTGCTGCCGGCTTCTTCTATGGGGCCGGTGGCAACTTTCTCGAAAAGTCCTTCGGTCGATCCGGTGCCGTGCCCAATGATCGGCGCATCAGCAATGAATCGCAGCGATTTCTGCCAATACACCAGCCGCACCCCGATCGATGTCGCCCGACCTTCCTCCCTATATCTCTGGTAGTCGCTGATAAAGGTCGAGGTTCTCCAGCGCAACTGCGGCGATGCCACCCAGGTCAACGCCACCAACCCAACCCCTGCGCAAAATATGATGACATTGGTTCGCCATTTCAGATGAAGCATGGCAAACACCGCCAACATGATTGGTATGGTGACCAGTGCCGTCCGCGACACGACGACGAACATCATGTTGACCACGAAACTCAGGGAGACCGCCATCAGTAGCGCCGCCAGAAAAATTCTTTTCGCCCGCAGCGAAGTGATGATCGGATAGGCCAGCGCCACAGCGCACAGCGCAAATTCCTGGCTTTGATCTATATGGTTTTTGACAAAAATGCCGCGCTCGGCATCCGCGGCGGGCTTGAGCGAGAGACCCGGATCGAACGCGACGATCCAGGACATCACCATCAACAGCGCGCAAGAGACCAGAAACGCTATCAATACCTGCACGCCGCGCGCGGAGCGTTCAAAATGATAGAGCAGCACCGGCAGCATCAGCAGTTTCGCGGTCGGGCCGACGGCGTAGAGCCGTGCATCCCATGGCGCGTCCGACCAGAGAGTTCCGGCGGCGGCTAGCGCAAACATGGCAATCGGCAAGAAGCATACGGGGCGCTTCAGCGATCGCAGGAAAGCCTTGACGTCGAGGAACGGCGCCATCGAGACCAGCAGTGCGGCCGCGAAGATCGCGACCAGCGACGTCGACCAGGGCAGCGAAACGGTAACCAGGATGGCGAAAATATCAACCGTGGTCGCCCACGCGGCCGGATCCCGCCACAGTCTCCACAACAGCGCGCCGACTGACTCTTTTGCCGCCGCGTTCACGCCTTGCCTCCACGCGCGCGGTTGACAAGCGAGGTCGTGCTGAAACCCGGCAAAACCTCGACCAGCAGCACTTCGCCGCCATTGGCCTCGACGATCTCGTGGCCCACGACCTGGTCGCGGGTGTAGTCCCCGCCCTTCACCAGCACGCTCGGCTTGATCTGCGTGATCAAATTGATCGGCGTGTCCTCCTCAAAGATCACGACGAGATCGACCGCCTCCAGCGCCGCCAGTACTTCCGAACGCGCGCGCTCGTCCTGAACCGGACGCCCCTCGCCCTTCAGCCGCTTCACCGATGCATCGCTGTTCAGGCCGACAATCAGGCGGTCGCAGGCACCCCGCGCCGCGGTCAATACCTTGACGTGGCCGGGATGCAGAATGTCGAAACAGCCATTGGTGAACCCGACCCGCAATCCCTGTTTGCGCCAATCCAGAAGATGCGCGCCAAGGTCGCCACCCGCCGCGATGATCTTCTCTTCAGCCGCGAGGAATGCATGCGGCAGGATCTTTCGACGCAATTCCGCCGAGGTCACACTGGCGGTGCCTTTCTTGCTGACCGCGACCGCTGCGGCCGCGTTCGCCATCCGCAAGGCAGTCTCCCAATCGGCTCCCGCCGCAAGCGCCACCGCGACCACCGCGGCGACGGTATCGCCCGCACCCGTGACGTCGCGTACCCTGACCGGATGGGCCGGTACATGGATGGCCTCGCCCTTGCGCGGCACGAGCGTCATGCCGTGCTCGCTTTGCGTCACCAGCATGGCCTCGCAGTCCGCAAGCTGCATCGCGTCTTGCGCGGCGTCCGCAATACTCTTTTCGGTGTCGGCGCGGCTGCGGGTCGCTTCCGCGAACTCCTTGCGATTGGGCGTGAGCAGCGTCGCGCCGCGATAAATCGCGAAATTAGCGCTCTTGGGATCGACGATCACGCGCTTGCCTAGCTTGCGCGCAGCATCGATGACGTTGCGGATCACCCGTGCCGTCAGCACGCCCTTGGCATAGTCGGACAGCAACACGATATCGGCGCGCGGCAACAGCGGCAGGATGGCGTCGATCAGTTTCTGCTCGATGTCAGCGGAAGCAGGCTGCGCCAGTTCCCAGTCCGCGCGCAGCATGTGGGTGGAGAAATGCTCGGAGACGAAGCGCACCTTTCGCGTCGTCGGCCGCGCGGGATCGCAAATCAGCACGCTTTCGATCAGGTTTTGCCGCGAAAGTTCGGCTTTCAGTTTTGCGCCCGCGTCGTCGTCGCCGATCAGGCCTGCAAAGATGCAGCGCGCGCCGAGGGAAGCGATGTTGCGCGCGACGTTGCCGGCGCCGCCGATATTGGTCTCGCTGCGCTGGACTGCAATGACCGGCGCGGGCGCTTCCGGCGAAATCCGGGACACCTCGCCGTAGACGAATTCGTCCAGCATGAGGTCGCCGACGCAGAGCACGGTCTGGCTAACGATCGCATGCGACAGGGCGTCAAAATCGAACATCTGTTCTCGTTATCTGTTGCGCCGTCAGCGGAAGCGATCGGCGGAATCGAGGAAACCCTTGACGTAAGTCTCGACCGCGTCTTCCAGCGCCGTGAAGCCGCCGTTGTAGCCGGCGCGCTGCAGCCGATCGACATCGCTTTGGGTAAAGTACTGATAGCTGCCGCGGATCGCCTCGGGCATATCGACATACCGGATATTGGGAGCTGTGCCGAGCGCGACATAGGCCGAGACCATCAAATCCCTGAAGCTGCGCGCCTTGCCGGTGCCGACGTTGAAGATGCCGCTGACCGATGGCGTCGCCATCAGCCACATCATCACCCGCACCACATCGTCGACATAGATGAAATCGCGGCGCTGATCGCCGTCGGCGATACCATCGCGATGCGATTTGAACAGCTGCACAGGCCGGCCAGCCCGGATATCGTCGAAGCGCCGCGCCAGCACGCTCATCATCGTGCCCTTGTGATATTCATTGGGGCCGAACACGTTGAAGAATTTCAGGCCGGCCCATTGCGGCGGCAGCTTCTCGGCTCTCGCTGCGCGCTCGGCGACAGCCATGTCGAACAGATGCTTGCTCCAGCCATACAAATTCATCGGCCGCAGCGTCTTCAGCGCCGACATCGACTGGTCGTCGCGAAACCCCTGCGCGCCGTCGCCATAGGTCGATGCCGATGAGGCGTAGATGAACGGCGTCGCGTTGGCCGTGCACCAGTCGAGCAGCCGCATCGACAGGCAGAAATTGGTCTCGATCACGAGATCGCCGTCGGTTGCGGTGGTTTCCGAGATGGCGCCGAGATGGATGATGGCATCCAGCCGCCGGCCCTTCAGCCAATCCAGCAATTCAGCCGGCGGCACGACATCCGCGAGCTGGCGCTTGGCGAGATTGCGCCATTTGCCGTCATGGCCGAGCACATCGCAAACGGCAATGTCGGCACGGCCCGCGTCGTTCAACGCGGCCACGACGTTCGACCCGATAAAACCGGCACCACCGGTCACCAGCAACATTCCATACCCTGCCCTGATTGTGCGGCGCCAGCTTTGCCCCAGTCCCGCCCGGCAGGCAACTTGGGTCATCCGGCGTGGTGAAGACGGCAACCGGTTTGCCCGGCGACTTTACCTGCCCGCGATCAGCCGTTACCGACAGGACCGGATTACGTGGACACCAAAAACGAACAAAATATGAACATCGGTTCAATACAAGGGGTGGCGATAGAGATAGAGGATCCGGACGATACCCGTCCGATTCTCATCGTTCCCTATATGTGGATTGGTGATTTCGTGCGCGGCCATACCGTGGTGCGCGTCCTCAGGCAGCGCTGGCCCAACCGGCCGATCGACCTCTTGGCGACCTCCCTGTGCGCTCCGCTGGTCGATTACATGCCCGGCGTCCGCGCAGGCATCGTCTGGGACCTGCCGCGCAGCCGGCTTGCGGTGGCCAGGCAATGGGGGCTGGCGGCGGAGCTGCGCGCCAGGGGCTATGGCACCGCGCTGGTCCTGCCACGCACCTGGAAATCGGCGATTGCCCCTGCGCTCGCCGGTATCCCGGAACGGGTGGGTTTCGTCGGCGAAGCCAGGTTCGGACTGATCAACAGATGGCGCTGGGGCGAGAAGGCCCTGCCCCGGTTCATCGACAAGAACGCCGCGCTGGCGCTGCCGGACCGGGCGCCGCTGCCGCCGGAATGGCCGGTGCCGCAGCTTGTTGTTCCCGCCGGGGAAGCCGACCGCTGGCGGCAAGCCAATGGGCTGGGCACCGGTCGCGCCGTGGCGCTGGCCCCGGGCTCGGTCGGCGCCTCCAAGCGCTGGACCTATTACCCGGAAGCCGCGCGCCTGCTGGCCGAACGAGGCCTGGATGTCTGGGTGATCGGCGGCCCCGGCGAAAAGGGACTTGCCGCTGAAATCGTGACCGCAGGCGGACCTCGGGTCCGCGACCTCACGGGGACCGACCTGCGCAACGGCATTCTGGCGATGGCCGCGGCCTCTGTCGCGATATCAAACGATTCCGGGTTGATGCATGTCGCCGCCGCGCTGGGAACGCCGACCATGGGCATTTTCGGCCCCACCAGCCCCTATCACTGGGCGCCGCTGAACGGGCTGGCGGCGACGGTTCAGACCAAAACCGTGGTCCCGTGCCAGCCCTGCCACCGTCCGGTCTGTACCATGAACGACCATCGCTGCATGCGGGACATTCCGGCGTCCGACGTGGTTGCTATCGCCGAGCGCGTGCTGACGGAAGCCGGCGCCCGCGTTGCGGATTGATTTCGCGCGCTTGCGCTGCCTCAGCGCGATCATTACCAAAGATGCGAACTAGCAACCCTGACGGTGCGTCTTGAGCCAGGATTCCAAAGACCCGATCGGAACGCATCTAGCTCAATCGCTCGCCGCCCTCGAGCGGGCGACGCAGGATGCGGCATTGCGCGCCGCCGCGCGCACCATCGCAGCTGATATTATTGCGGCGCTGCGCTCGGGCAACAAGCTCCTGATCATCGGCAATGGCGGCAGCGCCGCCGACGCCCAGCATATCGCCGCCGAAATCGTCGGCCGCTACAAACAGGACCGACCGGCTTACGCCGCCATTGCGCTGACCACCGACACCTCGGCATTGACGGCGATATCAAATGATTACGGTTTCGAACAGGTGTTCGCGCGGCAGGTCGAGGGGCTCGGCCAGCGCGGCGACGTGCTGCTGGCGTTGTCCACCTCGGGGCGCTCGCCGAATATTCTGGCGGCGTTGCGCGCCGCGCGCCAACGCGGGCTTGTCACCATCGGCTTCACCGGGACCAAGGGCGAAGCGCTGGGCGCTCATTGCGATCATCTGCTGGTCGCGCCCAGCGACGACACCCCGGTGGTGCAGCAAATTCATCTCACGATTGCCCACGCAATTTGCGACGAGATCGAGCAGACCATG
>JBGQCE010000026.1:0-13033 GCA_041495185.1 Bradyrhizobium sp. | reverse complement strand
TGAAATAGCTTTTGTACGTTTCGCCGTATGATGC
This sequence comes from Bradyrhizobium sp., assembly GCA_041495185.1. Classification (GTDB taxonomy): domain Bacteria; phylum Pseudomonadota; class Alphaproteobacteria; order Rhizobiales; family Xanthobacteraceae; genus Bradyrhizobium. The sequence goes on along the minus strand of JBGQCE010000026.1, from coordinate 12,999 downwards.
GACGGCGTCACGGACCGAGTTCTTGAAACCGATGAGGTCTCCATCCCAGGGCGCAGAAACGACGAGCGGCTTGTTCTTGATGCGGATGTTGTGGTCGGGCGTCACCACGCCGGCCTGACCATAGCGCGCCACTTCAGTACCATTGACGAAATTCATCACCGCATCGTTGCCGCGGAAGTCGAGCACGAAGCGCTTCCAGGCGCCGTCAGTCTTGCTGTCCGGCAAGCCACATGCACCGCGGACAATCGGCGCGACGTCTGCCAACCCTGCCGGGCGTGCCGGCAGCTTGGCGCTGATAAATGCCGGCTTGCGACTTTTGGCCAGCCGCTGCTCGGCCAATGTCACCAGCGCGATCATGCGCTCATAGGCTTGCCGCGCATCGGCGCCGAAGCTGAAAATGCCGTGCTTGACGAGGATCAGGCCTTCGACCGATGGATCTGCGTCGAACACCTTTGCCGCCGCCCTGGCGAGACCGAAACCCGGCATGATGTAGGGCACATAACCGACGCGCGCCCCAAAAACTTCACGGCACAATGCTTCGCCATCGGGCTGGTCGGTGAGCGCCAGCACTGCCGTCGAATGGGTGTGGTCGACGAATTTGTGCGGAATGAAGGCATGCAGCAACGCTTCGACCGACGGATTCGGCGCCGAAGGATCGATCAAATTGGCGCGTTGCAACCGTACCATCTCCTCGTCGGAAAGCTGTTCCCGGGCGCGCAATTTCAGGAGCGGCGCAAGCCGCACCGCCGGCAGGCCCGCGGGCTCGATCGAACCCATATCCCAGCCGGAACCCTTGACGCAGAGCACCTCGACCTCTTCGCCGTTGAGATCGCAGACGCCCGTCTTCACCGAAGTGTTGCCGCCACCGTGCAGCACCAGACGCGGATCCTTGCCCAAAAGACGCGTGGTATAGACCCTGAGCGCCAGATCGCCGCCGAGGCTGGCATAGCGGGCGATCGTCCCATCGGCGTCGCGATCGTTCCAGGCGCTCTGCATCGACTTTTTTCCTTCGTTATTCGGCCGCTGCCGCTGTTCGTTCGGGAAATGCGGCTGACAGCGCGGCGCGATCGGGCTTGAGTATGCCGCGCTCGGTGATCAGCCCCGTCACCAGCCGCGCCGGCGTGACATCAAAGGCATAATTCGCGACCGGCGAGCCGCCGGGCACAATCCGCACGGTTTCGATGCGTCCATCGGCAGTCCGCCCGGTCATGTCGGTTACTTCTTCAGCGCCGCGTTGCTCGATCGGAATTTGTCTTATTCCGTCATCGACGCTGAAATCGATGGTCGGCGAAGGCAGCGCCACATAGAACGGCACATCATTGTCGTGCGCGGCGAGCGCCTTGAGATAGGTGCCGATCTTGTTGCAGACGTCGCCATTGGCGGTCACCCGGTCGGTGCCGACGATCACGAGATCGACCATCCCGTGCTGCATCAGATGACCGCCGGTGTTGTCGGGAATAACGGTGTGCGGCACACCGTGATGGCCGAGTTCCCAGGCGGTGAGCGAAGCTCCCTGATTGCGCGGGCGGGTCTCGTCGACCCAGACGTGGACGGCATGGCCGCGGTCATGCGCCAGATAGATCGGGGCCGTTGCCGTGCCCCAATCGACCGTCGCCAGCCAGCCGGCGTTGCAATGGGTCAGCACGTTGACGCGCTCGCCCGGCTTCTTTTTCGCAATGATCGCCTCGATCAGCGCAAGGCCATGTCGGCCGATACCCCTGTTGATGCTGATGTCTTCTTCGGCAATCGCATCGGCACGGGAATAGGCCGCAGCAGCTCGTTCCGGCGGCGGCAACGGCCGCAACATCGACCGCATCTCCTCGAGCGCCCATTTGAGATTGATCGCGGTTGGCCGCGTCGCAATCAGCGTCTTGTAGGCACGATCGAGCGCGGCATCCGAGCCATCTGCCCGCATCGCCAGCGCCATGCCGTAGGCGGCGGTCGCGCCGATCAGGGGCGCGCCACGCACCAGCATGGCCCGGATCGCGTCCGCCGCGGCATCGCATGTGGTCAGCCGCGCAACGACAAAATCGTGCGGCAGCCGCCGCTGGTCGATCGCGCCGACCGTATAGCCGTCCGGCTCAAGCCAGATACTGCGGATGTGTTTACCTTCGACCTTCATTGCGTACCAACCAACCGTGCAAGCCTCACGCGCGCAGAATCCGTCCCGCCACCGCATCGAGCTTCTTCAACAACTCCGGATCGCGCGCTTCCGGAGCGGTAATCAAGGCGGTGTCGAGCGCGCGGTCCGAGCCAACAGGACACTGCTCGTGCTCCCTCGGAAAATCCCTGGCCAGACGCGCGACCAGAGCTTTCGCCTTGCCGGCGTTTGAAGTCAGTACCCGGATGATGTCCTGCACCGTCACGGCATCATGGTCCGGATGCCAGCAATCGAAATCGGTCACCATGGCAACGGTCGCGTAACAGATCTCCGCCTCGCGGGCGAGCTTGGCCTCCGGCATATTGGTCATGCCGATCACCGAATAGCCTGACCCCTTGTAGGTCATGCTTTCGGCATAGCTCGAAAATTGCGGCCCCTCCATGCAGACATAAATGCCGCCGCGCGCGATCGCGATACCCTCGGCCTCGGCAGCGGCGGCAAGGTGGGTGCGCAGCCGTGGCGACACCGGATGCGCCATCGATACGTGAGCGACGCAGCCCTTGCCGAAGAACGAGCTTTCGCGCTTGTAGGTGCGGTCGATGAACTGGTCGACCAGCACGAAAGTGCCGGGCGGCAATTCCTCCCTGAACGACCCACAGGCCGACAACGAGATCAGGTCGGTCACCCCGGCACGTTTAAGCACGTCGATATTGGCGCGATAGTTGATGTCGGACGGCGACAGCCGGTGACCCCTGTCGTGACGCGGCAGAAACACGATCGGCAGGCCGGCGATGGTGCCGTGCCGCACCGCCGCCGAGGGCTCGCCCCACGGACTGGAAATCATCTCCTCGCGCGCGTTCTCCAGCCCCGGCAGGTCGTAGATGCCGGAGCCGCCGATGATGCCAAGGACCGCCTTCGCCATGCCTTCTCCTAATTCTTCATTCGTAGCGCTAACCAGCATGGCAACGAAGCGCCGATCCAGCGAGTTTTCCTAGGGGAATAAGCGTAAAAAACCTAGTGCTCAGACCCCGGCGTCGTGCCCATTGCGCCCGGGGCCCCGCTTCAATTGAACATTTGCAAAATACTCGTATTTCTGGCTTTATCGTCAATATACAACCAAGAATGATTGAATTTTGCCGCCCGCAGCCCCCACCGCAGCGACTAGGACGGTTCGGCAAACGCTTGAACTGCTCGACGGACCATTTGCCGACCTTGCCAAGGCGTTTGGTCAAGGTGAGTACGCTCTTTGGTTAGGTTCGGGAATTTCACGAGAGCGTGTCGCGGCCCTAGACGGCGTGCTGCATAAACTTATCGAGTTCTTGCGCACTCGGATTACGCTGGAGCCTGCCATCGGGTCGCGCCTTGCGCGGGCCGGTTGGGCTAACCCCGCCCTACGGGATGCGCGCTCCGTGTGATTTGTTGAACCGGATCAATCTGATGCTACCAGTCCAGCCCTATTTCCAAAAATTTTTTCCTTCTCGCCTGACCCAAATCAAATCTATATCCTTCGCCGTCCTGTCCCACAGAGGGGCGTATCGCGATCGTCACGGACGCGGGGCGGGACGCGGTGGACGCGGCAGCGTTGGGCGCGCGAGGTGATGGCAGGGCGGGTTTTCCCGTGAGCGATCGCAGGGCGTGCTGACGAGCGATGCTGACGCGGACGGCGAAGTCGTGTGGTCCTGACGCCTCGACGCCGGCGTCAAGTTGGCGGAGTCACATCCGCCGATGACGGTGACAATCAAGCCCGATCACCGGGGAGAGCACGAAATAAGCCGTAAAACCATTGCGCGGGGAATGCCGGGTGATTTCCGGTGTGACCGTGGTGATTATGCTCGTGTGCTTTTTTCATTTTGCACGCGAGGCTGCGGGCGCATCGCGCGCCCGGCATTCCCTGCGCCCTCTGAGTTTCACAGGGCAGGACGTTCAAGGTAAGACTCGCGCGAACACGCGGCGAGATCGCGGAGTCGTATCTTGACGTCATTGCGAGGAGCGAAGCGACGAAGCAATCCGATCTTCGTTCCTGACTCTGGATTGCTTCGCGGAGCCTGTCATCGGGCGCGCATTCGCGCGACCCGTTGGCTCGCAATGACGGCACTGGGCGCCGGGCGCTACGCCCTAATTCAACACCCGCTTGCTGTCGGGACTGTCGAGCGAGAAGGTCGGTACCTCGATCTCGAACCGTTCGCCGCTCTCGCTCTCCATCTGGTAGCGGCCGGTCATGAAGCCCGACGCGGTCGGCAGCGGAACGTAGCTGGTGTATTCGAAGCGCTCGCCCGGCTCCAGCACGGGCTGCTCGCCGACCACGCCTTCGCCGCGGACTTCCTGCTTGCGGCCCACGGCGTCGGTGATGATCCAGTGCCGCGTCCGCAGTTGCACCGTTTCCTTGCCGGTGTTGGTGATAACGATGGTGTAGGACCAAAAATACTGACGGTTTTCGACCGACGAGCGTTCCGGCAGGAAGTTCGGCTCCACGGTGACTTCGATCCGGCGGGTAACTGCGCGGTACATGCAGGCGATTCTTTCCAAACCGTGGAGCATCATATCGGCAAGTCCTGATGGAACCAATCGCCCGGCCGGGCAAGGCGGTATCCGCGTGGCTCGAATTCTCATCGTCGTTTCAACAAAGTTCCCATCTAAAGCGCACCCGCGCGGCTTTGGGGCTTGCGTATCTTGCTTGCAACACCGGGCCAGATAGTATCGGCAGATAATATCTTTCGTGCCGGCAAGCGCGTAAAGCCCCGACCTCCAGATGGTGCCAGATGACGTCCATTGCCGATCGAATTGCCGGACCACCCCTTGCGGGCGCAGCGGATGCGACCGCACGGGACGCCGTACCGGCGCCGGCCGCATCGGCACCCGCGCTTACGCTTCCCGTGGGCAGCGAGCGCGAATTGCGGCTCGATCTGTTTCGCGGGCTCGCGCTGTGGCTGATCTTCATCGATCATCTGCCGCCCAATCTTTTGACCTGGTTTACGATCCGCAATTACGGATTTAGCGACGCCACCGAGATCTTCATTTTCATCTCCGGCTACACCGCGGCGTTCGTATACGGCCGCGCGATGCTGGAGGCGGGCGTCGTGGTGGCGACCGCGCGCATCCTGCGGCGGGTCTGGCAGATCTACGTCGCGCACGTGTTCCTGTTCACGATCTTTCTTGCCGAGATTTCCTACGTCGCCACCAGTTTCGAAAACCCGCTGTATTCGGAAGAAATGGGGATCATGGATTTTCTCAAGCAGCCGGATGTCACCATCGTCCAGGCACTGCTCTTGAGATTCCGCCCCGTCAACATGGACGTGCTGCCGCTCTATATCGTGCTGATGCTTTTTCTCCCCCTGATCCTGTGGCTGATGAAGTGGCGGGCCGACGTCACGCTGGCGCTGTCGGTGGCCCTCTATGCCTTCACCTGGCAATACGATCTGTATCTGACGGCCTATCCGAACGGCTTCTGGGCCTTCAATCCGTTCGCCTGGCAATTGCTGTTCGTATTCGGCGCGTGGTGCGCGCTGGGCGGCGCCAGGCGAATGTCGCGGATTCTCTCGTCGCGGATCACGCTGTGGATTTCATTGGCCTATCTGTTCGCGGCGTTCTGCGTCACGCTGACCTGGTATTTGCCGCAGTTGGGCCATCTGATGCCGCGCCGGATCGAGCAATGGATGTATCCCATCAACAAGACCGATCTCGACGTGCTCAGGTTCGCGCATTTTCTGGCGCTCGCGGCCATCACCGTGCGCTTCCTGCCGAGGGACTGGTCCGGATTGAAATCGCCCTGGCTGCGGCCGCTGATCCTGTGCGGGCAGCATTCGCTGGAGATTTTTTGCCTCGGCGTGTTCCTCGCGTTCGCCGGGCATTTCGTGCTGGCTGAAATCTCCGGCGGCGCGGCCTTGCATTTCGTTGTCAGTATTTCCGGAATCCTGATCATGTGCGCCATGGCGTGGGTGATTTCGTGGTACAAGCACTCCGCCGACAAGAGTGCGTCGCGGACAAAAGGCACCGGCGGCAACGCTGATATGGCGGGAGGGGGCTAATGAAGTCCAACTCGGGGGCCATCCTGGGGCTGACGATGCTGGCTGGTCTTTTGACCGCGGCGCCCGCGCGCGCCGAGGATGCCCCCGTAAGCTGCGAGGTCCCGGCCTACCTGCTGACCAGCGAGAGCGCGCTTCCCAAGGTCGCGGACGCCGTAAAGGGCGGCCGTCCGCTGGATATTCTGGTAATAGGCAGCCGCTCCTCGACCATCAATACGTCGGACGGCAGCGCCTATCCCGGCCGGTTGCAGGCGATGCTGAGGGAGAAGCTGCCCTCGATCACGGTTAACGTATCCTTAGAACTACAGGTCAAGAAGACCGCCGAGGAAGCAGCGGCCAGTTTCGCTAAGCTGCTGGAAGGTAAAAAGCCTACTTTGGTTATCTGGCAGACCGGTACCGTCGATGCTATGCGGTCCATCGATCCCGATGACTTTCGCGGCGCGGTCGACGAAGGAGTTGCTGCGCTGCAAAATGCGGGAGCCGACGTGGTCTTGATAAATATGCAATATAGTCCGCGCACGGAAACGATGATTTCTGTGCCGCCCTACCTAGATAATATGCGCGTGGTGGCGCAGCAGCACGACGTTCCGCTGTTCGATCGCTTTGCCATCATGCGCCAATGGAACGACTCGGGAGACTTCGACCTGTTCAGCGCATCGCATGGCCTCGATCTGGCGAAGCGCGTCCACGATTGCCTTGGCCGGGCGCTGTCGAAATTTGTCATCGATGCGGCCCATCTTGACCCGGCCCAACAGAATTGAGGATCTAGCGTTAATGAGTCTTGTCCGCCCTTTTTTCCGGAAGGCATCGCTGGCTGCGCCCGCGGTCGCGGCGCTTGTGCTGCTGACGCCGGTGTCGATCCTGCCCGCGCGTGCGCAAGCAGCCCAGGCTGCGGCATCTGAAGGTACCAAGTCTGACAGCGTCAAGCCGCCCGCGTCGGCCGGCGCCGGCAATGTTGCCGCTGTCGACCAGGCCAATCCGTCGCAGCAAAAGAGCCTCGCCACGAAGGCGATCGAAAAGGTCAAGCAGGTCGCGAAGTCGGCCAGCGACATTTTCAACCGCGTCCCGTGCCTGCCGCCGAAGGGCGGCGCCAAATCGATGGGATCGCTGCCGCATGTAGCGAGCAAGTTGGCTTCGGGCGAGCCAGTGGTGATCGTCGCATTCGGCTCGTCGTCGACGACCGGTTTCGGCTCGACCTCACCCGAATTCACCTATCCCAACCGGCTCGCGGCGCAGCTGCACCGGCAATATCCGAGCGCCGACATCACCGTCGTCAATCGCGGCCAGGGCGGCGAGGACGCGCCCGAAATGATGAAACGGCTGCAGATAGCGGTGCTCGATATGAAGCCGGATCTTGTGATCTGGCAGGTCGGCACCAACGCCGTGCTGCGCAACCTCGATCCCACCGAGACCGCAAAGCTGGTGGAGGAGGGCGTTACGCGGATCCAGACAGCGGGCGCCGACCTGGTGCTGGTCGATCCGCAATATTCGCCGAGGGTCAATGAGCGCGCGGAAAGCGCAAGCAAGATGGTGAATCTACTCGGCAAGGTCGCCGAGCTCCGCCATGTCGGCTTCTTTCCGCGCTTCGAGGTGATGCGCGACTGGCATGAGAAGCAATCGATCCCGATCGACAATTTCGTGATTGCCGACGGCCTGCACATGACCGACTGGGGTTACGCCTGTTTCGCGCAATTGCTTGGCGACGACATCATCAAGTCGGTCGGCCAGATCAAGCTCGGCGTCAACGTGCCGTCCAACGTGCAGACCTATCGGCCGATGTGAGGCGGGCGCCGACTCCATCCGTAGTGTCGTCCCTGCGAAAGCAGGGACCCATACGCCGCGGCCGTGCTGATTAAAGGCAGTGGCCGACGGCTTTTCCAAGTTACTAGCATCGGTGGTTATGGGTCCCGGCGTTCGCCGGGACGACGATGCATTCCGAATCGGCCCTCACGCCTTCTGAAGTGCTCCTTGCAAATCCTCGATCAGGTCGTCGCGGTGTTCGAGCCCGGCCGAGAATCTGACGAAACCCTCGCTGATCCCGAGTTCGGCCCTGGCCTCCGGCGTCAGCCGCTGATGGGTGGTGGTCGACGGATGGGTGACGAGGCTCTTGGCGTCGCCGAGATTGTTTGAAATCCTTGCGAGCTTCAGCGCGTTGAGGCAACGGAACGCCGCCGCCTTGCCGCCCTTGACCTCGAAGCCGATCAATGTCGATCCGGCGCGCATCTGCTTCTTCACCAATGCGGCCTGCGGATGATCGGCGCGGCCCGGATAAATCAGCCGCGAGATCTTCGGATGTTGCGCCAGCGCATCCGCAATGGCGCTTGCGGTTTCGGTCTGCGCGCGGACGCGGACGGCAAGCGTCTCCAGCCCCTTCAGCAAAACCCAGGCATTGAACGGCGACATCGACGGGCCGGTCTGGCGCATGAAGGTGTGGATATGCTCGGCAATGAATGCTTCCGACGACAGGATGATTCCACCGAGGCAGCGGCCCTGGCCGTCGATATGCTTGGTTGCGGAATACACCACGACATCGGCGCCCAATGTCAGCGGGCTTTGCCAGATCGGCGTCGCAAACACATTGTCGACGATCAGCCGCGCGCCGCCGGCGTGCGCGATTGCCGCGATGGCGCCGATATCGAGCACGTCGAGCGTCGGATTGGTCGGGCTCTCCAGGAAACAGCTTTTTGTGTTCGGCCGCATCGCCTTCTTCCACGCGTCGAGATCGAGGCCGTCGATCAGGGTGGATTGAATGCCGTAGCGCGGCAGCAGATCCTCCACCACATAGCGGCACGATCCGAACATCGCCTTCGCGGCCACCACGTGATCGCCGGCTTTCAGCGGCGCGAGAACCGCCGTCGTCACCGCGGCCATGCCGGTGGCGGTGGCGCGTCCGGCTTCGGCGCCTTCGAGCTCGATCATGCGGCGCTCGAACATCGAGACGGTGGGGTTGGAAAAGCGCGAATAGAGAAAGCCGGGATCCTCGCCCTTGAATCGCGCTTCGCATTGCTCGGCGCTGTCGTAAATGAAGCCCTGCGTCAGAAACAGCGCTTCGGATGTTTCGCCGAATTGCGAGCGCAGCGTGCCGGAATGGTCCAGCCGGGTTTCGGGCCGGTAACGGGCAGTTGATGACGCGGGTGCTTTAGTCTCAGACATGTGACCTCCATCGTGACCACCTCGGAAAATGGTCACAAAAAACCGGCCTGGAAGAGTTCCACAGGCCGGGATCACACGTGTCCCCGGCCTGTTTAGCGACTTATTTAACGTGGCTGCAAGCCGGCCGGCTCAAATCACCACGGGATAAGTCATGCTCATATTCTCTAGCGCCCTTTCCGTCAAGGCGGTCATCGGATAACCGGTAAAAGTCCATATTTTCAGCGTTTGGATGACGGCAGCGAAGTCATCTCGGGAACCATACCGTGTCGTTCACGCTTCAACCCGGCGCCAATGGCATTCTGCCCGACCGCATGATCGCGGCGATGGCGGATGCCGGCCTGATTTTGCCCGCCTATCCCTTTGTCGAAAGCCAGATCCAGCCGGCGAGCCTCGACTTGCGTCTCGGCGACGTCGCCTACCGGGTGCGCGCGAGCTTTTTGCCGGGGCCGGGCTCGACGGTGGCGGAGCGCATCGACGAATTGAAACTGCACGAAATCGATCTGACCGATGGCGCGGTGCTGGAGACCAACTGTGTCTACATCGTGCCACTGCTGGAGAGTCTCGCGCTGCCGCCCGAGATCGTCGCCGCCGCCAATCCGAAAAGCTCGACCGGGCGGCTCGATGTGTTCACGCGCGTGATCGCCGACAGCACGCGGCGGTTCGACATGATCGGCGCCGGCTATCACGGTCCGCTCTATGCCGAGATCAGCCCGAAGACATTTCCGGTGCTGCTGCGTGAGGGATCGCGGCTCTCGCAGGTTCGTTTTCGCACCGGCGACGCTGTCCTTACATCAGACGAACTCAATGCGCTGCATGTTCTGGAGCGGCTGGTCGATGCCGACGACGCCGATCTCGTCAACGGCGTGGCGCTGAGCGTCGATCTGTCGGGCGAAAACGCCAAGGGCTTTGTCGGCTATCGCGCCAAGCGTCACACCGGCGTGATCGATATCGACCGCCGCGGCGGCTATACGATCGATGAATTCTGGGAACCTATCGCGGCGCGGTCCGATGGCAGCCTCATTCTCGATCCCGGAGAGTTCTACATTCTGGCCTCGAAGGAAGCCGTCCAGGTGCCGCCGGATTACGCCGCGGAAATGGTGCCGTTCGACCCGCTGGTCGGTGAATTCCGCGTGCATTATGCCGGCTTCTTCGATCCCGGCTTCGGTTATGCCGGCGCGGGCGGCAAAGGCTCGCGCGCGGTGCTGGAAGTGCGCTCGCGCGAAGTGCCGTTCATCCTCGAGCACGGCCAGATCGTCGGCCGGCTGGTGTACGAAAAAATGCTGGCGCGGCCCGATTCCATGTACGGCCAGCGCATCGGCTCGAACTATCAGGCGCAGGGCCTGAAGCTGAGCAAGCATTTTCGGGTCTAGGCTTACACCTCATCCCTGCGTAACGGCTTCGCCGTTATCGCTGGAGGAGCGGCCTCCTGGCCGCGCAATCTTTCGATATTGATTCAGATCATTGCCGAAAGCTCGCCCCGTTGGGAAGCTGTTCGGCCGCCGCAGGACCCGTAAAAGCGAGGCCGCGCTCGGCAGAAAGATGGATAGATGAGCCGCCTCCATAGAGAGAACCACCTTGTCGAGCGCATCGGCTGGCTGAGAGCGGCCGTGCTCGGCGCCAACGATGGAATCATATCGACCGCGAGCCTGATACTGGGAGTGGCGTCGGCCGCCGCTTCCCAAAGCGATGTCCTGCTGACCGGTGTCGCCGGGCTGGTCGCCGGCGCCATGTCGATGGCGGCCGGCGAATATGTTTCGGTCAGTTCGCAGTCCGATACCGAACATGCCGACCTCGCGCGTGAGAAAAAAGAGCTTGCGGACGACCCCGTGTTCGAGAGGGAAGAACTTGCTCAGGTTTATGTCGCGCGCGGCGTCGAGGCTGGTCTCGCTCGCGAGGTTGCGAAGCAATTGATGGCAAAGGACGCCTTGGGCGCGCATGCGCGGGATGAACTTGGCATTTCGGAGATCAGCACCGCTCGTCCGGTGCAGGCGGCGCTTGCGTCGGCCGCGACCTTTTCCGTCGGCGCCGCAGCGCCGCTTGTGCTCGTCCTGGTGTCGCCATCCAAGGCGTTGATTCCGGCCGTTGCGGTCGGATCGTTGCTCTTCCTGTCCCTGCTCGGCGCGATAGGTGCGAAAGCCGGAGGAGCCGGCTTGCTGAAGCCGACCCTGCGCGTGACGTTTTGGGGCGCCTTCGCGATGGGACTGACGGCTGCAATTGGCGCGGTTTTTGGCAAAGTCGTCTGAACGCCGGTCGCGCTCGCTTCCGCGATTTTTGCCATCTTATTGGTGCTTATCGCGCCACTGACGTTGCCGATGGCGTCACGCGCCATACGGCGTTGCCGACATCGTCGGCCACCAGCAGCGCGCCCTGTCTGTCGATCCGCAACCCGACCGGCCGCCCCTGCGCTTGGCCGCTGTCGTTGAGGAAGCCGGTCAGCACGTCCTGTGGCTTGCCTGCGGGCTTGCCATTGGCGAATGGAACGAAGATCACCTTGTAGCCGGCGCGGGGTTTTCGATTCCACGAGCCGTGCTGGCCGACGAAGGCGCCGCTGGCCATCTCAGCCGGAAACAGATTGCCGGTGTTGAAGGTCAAGCCCAGCGACGCCGTATGCGCGCCGAGCGCGTAGTCCGGCGCAAGCGCCTTCGCCACCAGGTCGGGCCGCTGCGGACTGACGCGGTCGTCGACGTGCTGACCGTAATAGCTGTAGGGCCAGCCATAGAAGCCGCCGTCCTTTACCGAGGTCATGTAGTCAGGCACGAGATCGTTGCCGAGTTCGTCGCGCTCATTGACGGCAACCCACAGTGCCCCGCTTTGCGGCTGCCACGACGGCCCGTTCGGATTGCGGAGGCCTGACGCAAACACGCGCCACTTGCCGGTCGCACGATCGACTTCGAGCACTGCGGCGCGATTGGCTTCGGCCTCGATGCCGTTTTCGCCGACATTGCTGTTGGAGCCGACGGTTGCGTAAAGTTTTGTTCCGTCGAGACTGGCGATGAGATCCTTGGTCCAGTGATGATTGAGGGTGCCCGCGGGCAAGTCCACAAGCTTCACCCCGGGCGCGGTGATTTTGGTGTCGCCGGCATGGTAGGGAAATTTCACGATGGCGTCGGAATTGGCGACATAGAAGTCCTCGCCGACCAGCGCCATGCCGAACGGTGAATTCAGCCCTTCGAGAAAAACGGTTTTGGTCTCGGCGACACCATCGCCGTTTAAATCTCGCAATAGCGTGATGCGGTTCGCGCTCGTCGTATCGGCGCCGGCGCGAGTCATCACCATTTTCGTGATCCAGCCCTTGATGCCCTTGGTGTCGTCGGGCTTCGGCGGCGCGTTGGTCTCCGTCACCAGCACGTCGCCGTTCGGCAAGACATAAAGCGTGCGTGGATGATCGAGCCCGGTGGCGAAGGCATTGACGGCCATGCCATTGGCGGCGGCGGGCTTGCCGCCGGCGGGCCAGCCGGTCGCGGTCGCGATATTCACCGTCGGTATCCAGGAATGTTCCGGCGCCGGCAGGGTGGGAGATGGACCAAACGTCTGCTCAGCAGCAACGGTGTCCTGCTCGTTGCAGGCGGCAAGCGGAAGCGTCAGCGCTCCGATGCAGATCACCAGCAGAAATTTCTTATCCATGCTTGCTCCCGGGCTTGCGGGTACCATACGGGAAACCGGCCTATGTTCACAGCGTCAGCGATGAATTTCGTGTGAAATGACAGGGCGCGCGCGTAAGCT
>JBGQCE010000025.1:0-13324 GCA_041495185.1 Bradyrhizobium sp. | reverse complement strand
GGTGACTATCTCGTGTGCTTTTTTATTCTGCACGCGAGGCTTCGGGCGCATCGAGCGCCCGGCATTCCCTGCGCCCTCTGAATGGAGGGGTGAGGAAATTTCTGGCAAACCTCGGGCGCTTCACGCCGCGAGATCGCGGACTTGTAACTGCAATTAGAGCGTCATTGCGAGGAGCGTAGCGACGAAGCAATCCACACTTTCTTGTTGCGCGATGGATTGCTTCGCTCCGCTCGCAATGACGGTCTGAAACACTTTGCTCGGCTGTTTGAAAAATTGAAGTTGGTGTGTGTGCGAAGTCATCCTTAACCTCGCCCCGCGAGACGCACTTGTCATGGCCGGGCTTGACCCGGCAATCCATCAAATCTTCGCGAGAGGCTTTTTTCCAAGGAAGATGGATCACCGGGTCAAGCCCGGTGATGACGATCTCAAATTGATATGACGGCCGTTGGTGCAGTGGCGCAGCGCTGTGTCGCCACGCCGTTCAAGTGAAACTGACGCTCACCGTCCCAAGTCCCTGCAACTCCATCACCACCTTGTCGCCTGACTTGAGCCACACCGTCTTGACCAGGCTCCCCGTCAGTACGATCTGGCCCGCGCGCAGGCCCTGGCCACTGGCGGCGAGATGGTTGGCGAGCCAGGCGAGTGCGTGGTGCGGGTGGCCGAGCACGTCGGCGCCGGTGCCCTGCCCGGCTTCCACGCCGTTGATAAGCGCGCGGCCGATCACCTTGAGCAGATCGGGCGCGTCCGATCGGGCAACCGCTTTGCCAAGCACGCAAGCCGCGGCGAAGAAATCGTCGGCAATGAGCGTCGGCGCGCCCATCGTCTCCCACTGGACATAGCGGTCGTCGACGATCTCGATCGCCGGCAGATAGGCCTCGATCGCCTCCGCAACCCATTCAGCCGTGAACGGCGCCTCGGTCGGCAACAGATCGCGTGCGAGCCGCGCCGCGATTTCGCATTCGACGCCGACGCGGACGAAATCTTTCGCGCTCAGCGACACGCCGCTCTGGTGAACGCTTTTGGCGAAGACGCCGCCGCCGCATGGATGCGGGATATCAAGATATTGCTGCATCACCGCGCTGGTGCAACCGATTTTGTAACCGACCAGCGCGCCGAAATCGGCCGCGAGCAGGCCGTGAACCGCATCCTGAATCCGGTACCCCTCCGCTTCCGTCTGTGGCGCAATGTCCGCAGCCAATGACCGCAGCGGCGTGCGGTTGCGTCGCGCGGAGGCGATGATTTCCGCGGCCGCGAGGGTCTTGTTCATGGGCGACCTTTCAGGGATGCGCGCCACGCCTACGTTACGGTGCGATGGCCAGGAGCTGGCCGGCGGCGGCGCAGAGCATAACGACCAGCCATGGCGGCGTTCGCCACAGGAACAGCAACAGGAACGCGACCGCCGCCAGGCCAAAGTCAGCCTTGGTGAAAATGCCCGATGTCCAGACCGGATTATAGAATGCCGCCAGCAGCAGACCAACGACCGCGGCGTTGACGCCGCGCAGCACGGCCTGGGCCGTCGCCCTGCGCCGGAGCCCTTCCCAGAACGGCAGAATTCCGACGACCAGCAGGAACGACGGCAGGAAAATCGCGACGAGGCAGACCACCGATGTCTTCCAGCCGCCGATGACGGCGCCGAGATAGGCGGCAAAGGTAAATAATGGCCCGGGCACCGCCTGCGCCGCGCCGTAACCGGCCAGGAACGCGTCGTTGCTGATCCATCCGGATGGTACGACCTCGGCCTGCAGCAACGGCAGCACGACGTGACCGCCGCCGAACACCAGCGAGCCCACGCGATAGAAAGTGTCGAACAGGCGAATGTTCTCATTGCCGGTCGTTGCCGCGAGGATCGGCAACCCAACCAGCAGCGCGGCAAAAATCGCCAACGCGATTATTCCGCTCACCCGGCTGGTCGGCAGCTTCAGGCTCGCCGGGGCGGATGGCAGCTCCGCTTTCAGGAACACAGCGCCGATCACGGCGCCGACCAGGATGGCGCCGACTTGTCCCCATGCGGACGGGATCGCAAGCGCGATGGCCAAAGCCAGCACCGCGAGGCTGGCGCGCTCCCGATCGGGCGTCAGCGTTCGCGCCATGCCGAGGATCGCCAGCGCCACGACGGCGACCGCAGCAACCTTCAGCCCGTGCAGCCAGCCGCTGCCCAGCGCATTGCCGGATGCGGCAAGTCCATAGGCGAAAAGCACCAGCGCTAGCGCCGATGGAAGGGTGAAGGCGGTCCAGGCGGCGAGCGCGCCGAGATAGCCCGCACGCATGAGGCCGATCGAGATTCCGACCTGGCTGGAGGCGGGACCCGGCAGGAACTGGCACAGCGCGACCAGATCGGCGTAGGTCTGCTCTTCAAGCCACTTACGGCGTTCAACGAACTCGTTACGCAAATAGCCGAGATGGGCGACGGGGCCACCGAACGACGTCAGGCCCAGCTTCAAGAAAACCGCGAAGACCTCGCCGGCGTTGCCCATTTGAGGTTCATCTCTCATCGCAGGACATCGGCACCGAACGTCAGCGGCTCTGTAGCCGCGAAAGTGTTGTTCATCGGCGGCGGCTTCCGGAATGCAATTTTAAAACAACACGATACGACCGCGCGCTGCGATCATACGTGAATTAGTTCACGCGTTAGTTCACTCGTCGCGATAGACCTTCTCGCGCTTCTCGTGACGCTCCTGCGCCTCCACCGAAAGCGTTGCGATCGGGCGGGCTTCCAGCCGCTTCAGCGAGATCGGCTCGCCGGTCTCCTCGCAATAACCGTAGGTATTGTCCTCGATGCGCTGCAGCGCGGCGTCGATCTTGGAGATCAGCTTGCGCTGGCGGTCGCGGGCGCGCAGCTCGATCGCGCGGTCGGTCTCTGACGATGCGCGGTCCGCGAGATCGGGATGATTGACGTTCTCTTCCTGGAGCGTCTGCAGCGTGATCCGCGATTCCTTCAAAATCTCGTCCTTCCACGCCAGCAGCTTGGCGCGAAAATAATCGCGCTGGCGGTCGTTCATGAAAGGCTCTTTTTCGGAGGGTCGATAATTCTTCAACTTTTCCAAGGCCAGCCCATCTTCACGTACAAGGCGGGCCGAAAAGGGTCGGTCCGCGCGCGCCTTATATAGCGGCGTGTTGTGACAGACAATATCGGCCGGAAGCGCGAGACCGTGCCCTCCCGGGGTTTCCCGGCAGGAACCTGTCAGCAAAGTGAATGCTTTGGGCGCTTTACCCTAGAACTGTCCGGCTTTGGCCAGTTCGACTTCCACCCGCAGCTCGATCTCGGACAGGACCGCATCAAGCCCGGGGTCGCCGGAGGTCGATTTGAGGTTGGCGGCGGCATCGCGCAGCCGACTCACCGTGGAAGCGTCGAAATTGCCCGACAACAGCCCGATCTTGAGGTCGTCGAGCACATCGAGCGCGCCCTTACCGCGCTGCACCGAACGTTTGCGGCGCTCGACCGGATCCTCCTCGATGCCCTGCATGGCCAGCAGCGCGTCGATGTTTGCCGCGGCCTTGGGTACGTTCACTGGCCGCGTTTCGGGGGCCGATGCCGCGTCCGGCAGCGCAAAGCCGGTTGAAGAGGTTCGCCTGGCGTTGGCAGCCGGAGACCCGAGAGTGGTGCCGTTCGGTCCGTAGATGCGCATCGGAGAATCCCAGCGGTGTGTGCGCAAGCTTCGCCTTTTTTTGGTTAACGGGACGTAAACGGCCCGGCAAAATCTGCCGCCGAGCGGCAGTTTCGCCGCTGCGCGGGCTCCGGTCCTAAACCGGCATCCTGATATTTATATCATGATATCAATTACTTATGCGCAAGAATGAGCATGGCACGGGGCTCGCATAGTTAACGCCGGATCGCCGTCATGGGAGTGGCGCGCCATCCAAAGTGGAAGACCTCAGCGGGGAGCAGAGGATGCCAAGCGTCTATCCGGCACGAGTGTTTCAGGTGGCCTGCGCGGCGCTTTTGGCGCTGGCGCTGGCGCTGTCCGCTATCCCTGCGGGCGCGACCTCCCGGATCAAGGATCTCGCCAACATCGAAGGCGTGCGGCAGAACCAGCTGATCGGCTACGGCCTCGTCGTCGGCCTCGCCGGCACCGGCGATACCCTGAACAACATTCCCTTCACCAAGCAATCGCTGCAGGCGATGCTGGAGCGGATGGGCGTCAATATCCGTGGCGCCACCATCCGCACCGGCAACGTCGCCGCCGTCATGGTCACCGGCAATCTGCCGGCGTTCGGCACCCAGGGCACCCGAATGGATGTCACGGTCTCCGCGCTCGGCGATGCCAAGAACCTGCAGGGCGGCACCCTGCTCGTCACCCCCCTGCTCGGCGCCGACGGCAACGTCTATGCGGTGGCGCAGGGCTCACTCGCGATCTCAGGTTTCCAGGCCGAAGGCGAAGCCGCCAAGATCGTCCGCGGCGTGCCGACGGTCGGCCGCATCGCCAACGGCGCCATCATCGAGCGCGAGATCGAGTTCGCGCTCAATCGCCTGCCCAATGTGCGGCTCGCGCTGCGCAATGCCGATTTCACCACCGCCAAGCGCATTGCGGCCGCGGTCAACGATTTTCTCGGCGCCAAGACCGCCGAGCCGATCGATCCCTCGACCGTGCAACTTGCGATCCCCGCGGAGTTCAAAGGCAACGTCGTCGCCTTCCTCACCGAGATCGAGCAGTTGCAGGTCGAGCCGGACCTCGCCGCCAAGATCGTGATCGACGAACGCTCCGGCATTATCGTGATGGGCCGCGACGTCCGCGTCGCCACCGTTGCCGTGGCGCAGGGCAACCTCACGGTCACGATTTCCGAAAGCCCGCAGGTCAGCCAGCCCAATCCGCTGTCGCGCGGACGAACCGTGGTGACGCCGCGCACCAGCGTAGGCGTCACCGAAGACGGCAAGAAATTCGCTCTCGTCAAGGACGGCGTATCGCTGCAGCAGCTGGTCGACGGCCTCAACGGGCTCGGCATCGGCCCGCGCGACCTGATCGGCATTCTGCAGGCGATCAAGGCCGCGGGAGCGATCCAGGCCGACATCGAGGTGATGTGATGCAGACCGGCCTGGTCAACTCTGTCGCCGGCAGCATGCCCGCCAAGGCCATGATGCCCTTGTTCAACGGCCGGCCGGATCCGCAGTTCACCGAGGCGCTGAAGAAGGTCTCGCCGCAGGCGCAGGCCAAGGCCAAGGCGACCGCGACCGATTTCGAGGCTATGTTTCTCAATTCGATGTTTTCGCAGATGACCAGCGGCATCAAGGGCGAAGGCCCGTTCGGCGATACGCCGGGTACCGGCGTGTGGCGCTCGATGCTGACGGAACAATATTCGAAATCCTTCGCCAAATCCGGCGGCGTCGGAATTTCCAACGATGTCTATCGCACGCTGATTCTGCAGCAAGCGGGCCGCACGGGCTAGTTCAGGGGAACACCAGACAATGAACCAGCATCCTCAACGGCAGCCGGCGCCCGCGCAGATCCCCATTGCCTCGACGGCAGCCGAGGCCCGCAAGCTCGCCGAGAACCTGATGGATATCATGAGCGCCCTGCTCGGCGTCATCGAACGCGAAACCGAACTGGTGCGCGCCGGCAAGCTGCGCGAAGCGATGGCGTTCGAACCGAAGAAGACGGAGCTGTCGCGCCGCTATGTCAACGCGGTCGGACAACTGAAAGCCAGCCAGAAATATCTGTCCGAGACAGCGCCGGAGCTTTTGACCACGCTGCATCGTCATCACGACGTGTTTCGCGCCATGCTGCAGATCAACCTCACCGTGCTCGCAACCGCGCACGCGGTTTCCGAAGGAATCATCCGCGGCGTTAACGTCGAGATGCAAAAGAAGAGCAAGCCGCAGACCTACACCGCCGCCGGGCAGCAGACGGCGCCCAACCCTCGCCGCGCCGCCCCGATGTCGCTGAACCGTTCGCTCTGACCGGCGCTCGGCTTCGGCGTCGTAATTTTCGAAACTTTCTAATTGCCGAACGAGCAAGCGGGTTTAATCGCACCCGATCCTCGGCGCGGCGCTTTGCCGCTCTCATCCATTAAAATTTGAATCAAAATGCCGCGCGCGAATGCACGCGGCATTGACTGACATTTCTAACACCTCATTGAGACACCGTCGGTTAGATTGTCTTGGAGAGGGGTTAGGATTTGACTCGAGGGAAGCCAGGAGGCTGCCATGAGTACAGATTTCAGCATCAGGCCGGTGGGGGCGCCGGCTGCTACACCCGTTGTACAGCCCCTGAGCGAAGCGGCTAACAAGGCGGTCGCGACCGAATTGCCTGCAAGCCAGAGCGTCACCGTAGCGGACGCCAGCGCGGGCGCGCGCAACGATTCGCAGACCTCGAGCGACTTCATATCGCGTCAGGCGTTTATCGATCAGGCCTCGGCCTCGATCGTCTATCAGGTCGTCGATAACAGAACCAACCTCGTGGTCCAGCAATTTCCGGAGGAAGCCGTCCTGCGCCGTCGCGCCTATTTCCACACGCTCGATTTGGCAAAAGGAGTGCCGCCGCGGCCTCTCGCCACCGATCGCAGGGCCTGAGCTACTGGTCCGATTACTGGCTCTGAGTGGCGAAGGCGGTATCGAGAAAGGTTGAGCCGGTTGCGGCTCGACCCGAAGGCGGATACCGGTTCGCGCGAAGAAAACGCGTCAAAATACAGAGATAGAGAAATTGCGATTCAGTCCGACGTGACTGCGCTCTGTGCCGCTCTTGTCGGCTGGCCCGCGAGCCTCAGAGAGCCCGCGCTCGACAGCCGCGCAACGGCGAGTGTCGCATTCAAAGTGGATAAATCAGATGTTGTGACATCCCTCACGCGCGCCCGCCGAGGCCCGCGGCAATATTGCGATTGATCTCGATCAGTGACTTGAAATGGTCCGGTTGAGGGCTGATCTGCAGCGCCATCGTTTGTGTTAGCACGAAGATGCCGATATTTGCGATCTTCTGCCGGACTTCGACCGGCTGCGGATTTCCGTCGTTCAGCGCTTCGCCGAGAAAGACCGACCAGAGCTTGCGGTTGAACATCAGCGCATGGGCGGTCCGCTCGCCGGTCGGATCGATGTTTGTGATGACATCCTGCAGTTTGTTGGCGGCCATCAACAGAGCCTGCGCTTCGATATCCCGCGGAGATGAGGTGCTGTTCGCGACGCGTGTATAGGCTTGAGCAGCAGCATTAGGCATTCATCACCTCAGCAACTCCTCTTCCCGCCTGATAAGCTTCCGTATTTCCTTTAGTGAATTATAAAGAGAGCCGCTTAATATCAGCTTACTTGCGGTCTCGATGGGCGTTCTGAAGCTCGGCACTGCCTCCAGCAGATCCTTGACGAAGCCCATGTAAAGGTCCTGGTATTTCGGTATATCATTTTCCAGATACATCATCTGGATGCAGAGATAGAGCCGCTTCACCGGCGTGTTCGCTGTCTCCGCGGTCAGGATGTCCTTCTCGCGCAGGATCGGTGCTTCGCCGTCGATCAGAAACGTCGTCCGCGTCTCCGAATTGGTGATGACGCTCTGGCCGATGATGATCCGCTCGAACGGCTTTAGTACAACCCTCAGCGCCATCGCCGCACTCCCTTGCGCTCACCCGAGGAGCGATTGAAAATCCTGTGTCCCCAGATACCGCCAATCGAGACAAGAAACTACACACAAAATCGCATTCGCGGCAACATGTGCAGCGCGTGTCGGTGGCGGGCAGCGTGCGTGCACGAGCCAAAAATGCAACGTCAGCCGCGCAGCGACTTTCCTTCACGCAGCGCGGGTTCGCACCGCGCCGAACCTGAGGACTGCGGCCAACAGCGCATCGAGATCACCGGTGTCGGTGCGGTGATTGACGATCGCCGCACGTATCGCGAGCTGGCCGTCGAGCAGCGTGGTCGATGGCGCAGCTATCCCGGATTCCTGAATGTCGATGACGATCTCGCCGTTGACCCGGTTGGCGTTATCAGTGCGATAGCGAAAGCAGACGATATTGAGCTGCACCGGCGCCATCAGTTCCAGCCGCGGCTCGGCCAGAATCCGCGCCTCCAGATATCCGGCGAGCGCACAGGTGCGCGTGATTACGGCGCCGAGCTTTTCGGTGCCGTAGGTTTTCAGGGTGAACCAGGTCTTGAGCGCGCTGAAGCCCCGCGACAGATCGGGGCCGAGGTCGCAAGGCCAGGACGAGCCCGCGGCGAGCCCCCGCGTTTCCCGGCGCAGATACGCCGCCGGCGCGGAAAACGTGTCGCGATGCCGATCGCCGTCGCGGACGATCAGGAAGCCGGCGTCATAAGGCACCTGTCCCCATTTGTGGAAATCGAGCGCGATTGAATCGGCGTTTTCAAGTCCGGCCAGCCGCGGCGCCAGCGCCGGCGAGAGAATCCCGAGCGCGCCAAAAGCGCCGTCGACATGAAACCAGAGTCCTTCTTCGCGGCACAGCGAGCTCAGCGCGCGAAGATCATCGATGGCGCCGATATCCACCGTTCCGGCCGAGCCGACGACGAGGAAAGGTTTCAAGCCGGCGCTGCGGTCCAGCGCGATCCGGGCACGCAATGCTTCAACGTCAATACGGTGATATCGATCGACCTCGATGCATCGTAACGCATCGCTGCCGAAGCCGGCGATATCCATCGCCTTGGTGATGCAGCCGTGCGCGGCCTTCGAGGTATAGGCCGTCAGCAACGCGCCGTCGTCGCTGAGGCCGCGCTGCCGGACAGAACGTCCGAGCACCGTTGTCCGCGCCACCAGCACCGCCATCAGATTGGCCATCGACGTGCCGGTGACGAAAATTCCGCTCGCCCTATCAGGGAAACCGAACATCCGGCGCGTCCATTCGACGATCTGACGTTCGACCTCGATCGGAATGTGATCGCGTCCGCCGAGATTGGCGTTGAGTCCGGCCGCCAGCATTTCCGCCAGCATGCCGACCGCGGTGCCGCCGCCATGCACCCATCCCATGAAGCCCGGATGAACGTTGCCGGTCGCATAGGGAACGATGAAATCGGTGAATTCCCGATAGACCTCGCCGAGATCGCAAGGCTGACGCGGAAGCTCGGCGCGAAACCGCGCGCGGACTTCGCCCGGTATCGGCTGCCAGACCGGGCGATCCCTGATGTCGGCGGCGTAGTCGATCATGTCATCGAGCATACGATGACCAAGCGAGCGGATGTCGTCCCAGTTTTGCGGATCGAGCGTCTCGCTCGATTCGGTTTGCAGCGGCGCTTCGCGCAACGCCTTGGTCACGCCGCGCGCTCCCGTCCCTGCCGGGCACGGCCGTACAGCATCGCCGCGAACGCCTCGAAAATCTTGCGCATTTGCGGTGGCTTGTAGGGAAACAGCTCCGGCGAATCCATATTGTGCACGACGGCGGTATTGTCCGCCTCGAATATCAGCAATTCGCCGCGCTTGTTTTCCGCGCAGTCGATGGTGAAATAATCGAGACCGATCCGCTCCGCCATGCCGGCGAGCGCCGTCGCCTGGCGGCGCGCGAAGCCGATGTCGAATGTGCGCATGAAGGTTTCTTCTTCGAGACGCTTGGCTGCGCTGTCCGACATTCCGGCGTTGAGATACCAGATATCCCAACGATCGGCGATCGCCATATGACAGGCGTATGGCCGGCCATCGACGAAGACGACACGATATTTACGAAACAGGCCGTCTTCGTTGGCGTAGTCGACGAAACGCGAGACGAAAAATTCCTGCTCCGGCCGTTCCGCAAGATATCGAGTGATCGCCGCGCGATCGTCGACTTTGGCGAGCCCGACGCCCGCGTGCGAGCCGCGAGGCCGGACGATGACCGGAAACTGTAATTCAGCCGCGATGTCCGCGAGCGAAAGACCAGACTGGGCCACGTCGGACAATTGCGCTGATGTTACGCATACCGTCGCCGGAATATCGAGCCCTTCGATCCCCTGAAGCAGACGATGCAGCTTGTCGCGGTCCAGATTGCAGACAAGGCGTGGCGGATTCAGCATCGGCCGCGGCCAGCGGGCCGCGGCGCGGTCGATGATATCCAGCGCATCGCGGCATTCGTCGGAGTCGGAGGCGATCACGATCGCAACGTCATGATCGGGCAGCGGTGACGGCACCCCGGCGCCGGGAATGACATAAAGCGTCTTTAGCTCGATCCCGGACTCTTCCAGCAAGAACTCGATCGGCATGTTGCCGCCCATGTCGATCGCGGCGGCGAGCGCCAGCACGCGCAGTCCTGGCTGCGCAGTCGAGCACGGAGACCGATACAACCTGTGAAAGGCGAGTGCCTCGGCCTGGATCAAGAGGCCGGTCTGCTTTTCGCCAAGCAGCTGCGCGATCAGCGACAGATCCAGCGCCACGCCCGCCCCCGCCGTCCCGCTGGCCACCTGACCCATCAAGCTCTGCCACAGGGGATGCAGATCGACCCCGTCGAACGCCATCCTTGTAAGTTTGGCAAACCCGATGCGATCCGCGGCCGCTGCATGAACGGTGGGGTTCGGTTCGTTCGATTCAGCTACCATGCGCCCTCGCCTGAATTATTCGTTAATCTGCATGCCCGATCGTCAACTCGATTTGATGGCGAGGCGCGCTCGCCGCCACTGTTCGACATGACTGGATCTTTCGGCCGGCGCGACCACCACCAAATGCTGTCAGACGGTTATTGTTGGCCCTGCGGCTAGGGCACATCGTCGCCTTCTGTTTCAAAACGTAGATTGGTTTGGTTAACGAGACCTTAACCGGCCGTTTTGCCCCGCCGTGGCGATTCCCGGTATTTCTAGCCGCCTGACGAAGCGAAGTCCGGCTGCCGTCAGACGACGAGATCGGCATAGGCCGTGTTGAGCACGGTGGCGCCCGTTGCCGGATTGGTGACGACCGTCTTGATCTGCGCGTGACCGACTTTCTTCAGCAGAAATTTGGTGTCGGCGATCCTGAAGGAGTTATCCTTGATCAGCACGTCCTGAGATTTAATCGGGCCGTTGCCGCTCTGGTATTGCACCTTGGCGCGAAACCCCTGAACATTCGAGATTGTGAACGAAAACTTCTCGCCAGTCGAATACGCCCCCTTCCAGGTGCCGTCATACAGGGTGGGATCGACGCGGACGTAAGCCGTGTGCGACGGCACTGGCGCCGTCAGGTAGCTGTTGCCGAGAATGCTGAAAATGTCCGCCATGGAATGATACCCGGCTCAATTCGCGAGGCTGTTCAGGCGCGCCCGCCCAAACCGGCCGCGATGTTGCGGTTGATCTCGATCAGCGGTTTGAAATGATCGCGCTGCGGGCTGATCTGCAACGCCGCGGTATGGGACAGCACGAAGATGCCGAGATTTGCGATGTTCTGCCGCACGTCCAGTGGGTGCGGATTTTCGTCACGCTGAGCTTCGCTGAGAAAGATCGACCAGAGTTTACGGTTGAACATCAGCGCTTCGGACGCCTGTTCAAACGTCGCGTCGGCGTTGGTCATGACGGCTTGCAACTTGTTGGCCGCCATCAACAAGGCCTTGGCTTCAATATCACGGGGGGACGCGGTGGTGTTCGCAACGCGGGCGTAGGCTTGAGCGGCAGCACTAGACATTCGTCACCTCAGCAACCCCTATTTCCGTCTGACAAGCTTTCCAGATTTCCTTTAGAGAACCGTAAAGGGGGCCACTTAAAATTAACTTACTAACGGCTTCGATTTGCTTGCGGAATCTACGGACCGCTCACGCAGATCCTTAACGAAACCCATCCTTCCCGCGAAGGATCTCCCGCCTTCGAGGAAGCTGCCCCCATCGGCTTAAGGTTTCGTTAACCGTGTTTGCTAAACAGCTGTTAACCACATTTTAAAAGCTTTCGTTCATATCTTCCTTTGGCTGAAAACAGGTAGCGCGTTGGTCAGTAACAGGCCGCCTGCGATGCACACTTAAGGAAGGCGTTCAAATGTCCGATATCGTCCTTACCGCGGCAGTCCGCCAGAATCTGCTCTCCTTGCAGGATACCGCTAGCCTGCTCGCGACCACGCAGACCCGCCTTGCCACCGGCAAGAAGGTCAACAGCGCGCTCGACAATCCGACCAACTTTTTCACCGCCGCCGGCCTCGATGCCCGCGCCAGCGACATCAGCAACCTGCTCGACAGCATCGGTAACGGCGTGCAGGTTCTGCAGGCGGCCGACACCGGCATCACCTCGCTGTCCAAGCTGGTCGATACCGCGAAGTCGATCGCCAACCAGGCGTTGCAGCAGCCGTCGGGCTACAGCACGAAGTCCAGCATCCAGTTCACCGGTACGGGCGTTCCCAGCGGGCCTGGTATAGCGACTTCCTCCGACATCACGACCAGCAAGCTCAACGGCGGGGTTTTCACGTTCACAAATTCCGCGGGCACCGCTGTCACGATCACCGTCGGTACCGCGCCTTCGGCTTTCAATCCAGTGACCAAGACGGCACAGGTCCAGTCGCTGGACCAATTCAACCAGGCACTGGCGGTTGCGGGAGTGAACCTCTCAGCCTTGATCAGCGGCCCTGACAGTCTGACCTTCACCTCGACCAATGACGGCGCGGGTCAGGTGATCACCGGGACTGCTGCTGTGGCCGCTCCCGTCACACTTGACGCGATCAATATCAGCGCCAACGCCGCTGGTGGCGGTGCTGGCGGTGCGGTCGTTGCGGCAGTGCCCGACCCGGTGTCGCAAACCGCTCGTGCGACCCTCGTCAGCCAGTACAACCAGATCATCCAGCAGCTCACCACCACGGCGCAGGACGCGTCCTTCAACGGCATCAACCTGCTGGACGGCAACTCGCTGAAGATGATCTTCGACGAAACCGGCAAATCGACCCTGACGATCGCGGGCGTGACCTTCAATCCGGCCGGCCTCGGCCTGGCTCCGCTCGCCGCTGGCACCGACTTCACGGACAACGTCCTGACCAGCAAGGTTCTGACGGCGCTCAACACCGCCAGCATCGAGCTGCGGTCGCAGGCGTCGGCCTTCGGCGCCAACCTGTCGATCGTGCAAATCCGCCAGGACTTCTCGAAGAAGCTGATCAACGTGCTGCAGACCGGTTCGGCCAACCTGACGCTCGCCGACTCCAACGAGGAAGCGGCCAACAGCCAGGCACTGTCGACCCGCCAGTCGATCGCGGTATCCGCGCTGGCGCTCGCCAACACGTCGCAGCAGAGCGTTCTTCAGCTGCTGCGCTGATTTCATCGACGCCGGTTTCAGCGACGATTCAACCGGGACATCCGTTTGGGAGCGTGCCGGCCTGATACGACAAATAAAAAAACGACGGGGCCGAAGCCCCGCCGTTCTGGTTTGTCGAAGGTTTCGCCGGGATCAGCGCAGCAGCTGCAGAACGTTCTGCTGCGCCTGGTTGGCGAGCGACAGCGCGGAGGTCGCAATCGACTGGCGGGTCGACAGCGCCTGGCTGTTGGCCGCTTCCTCGTT